>JBILBP010000408.1:0-2559 GCA_044353645.1 Planctomycetota bacterium
TCACGGGCCTGCTGGCGCAGCTGGCACCGATCGTCATCGCCCACCCCAGCGATACCGGTCTAAATATCAGCTTGCTGGCGGTGCTCGCCGAACTCTGGCCGCACGTCACTAGCGAGGAGCGTCCGCTACTGCGCGTGCGCTTCCTCAACGGATTGATGGCGCGCGCCGGCGAGGTCGGCCAGCGCAACGGCGTGCCCCGCGAAGCCGTCGTGACCAGCGCTGAGCTGAAGGTCTGGAACGGCTACATGCCGACCGCCACCGGCGAAGCGACACTGGCGGACCTGCCGCGCATGCTCGCGGCACCGACGGCGCAGGAGGCCTACCATCTGCTCGCCGATCACCTCATCGGTGGTCTCGACGGCGGCACGCTCGCCCGCATCCTCGGCTCGCTGACGATGCAGATCGCCGAACAGCGCCGCGACACAGAAGGTGTGCTCCTGTTTCAACTCGCCGGCGCGGTGGCCGCGGAGCGCCTCGCGGCAGTATGCCCCGAGGAACCCTTCACCACCCTGATCTCGCAGCTCGCCCACCAGGTATGGTGGGGCGTCAATCTCGCAGGCCTGCCGCGACGCGCCAATGATCCGCATCCGGCCTACGGACTGGCCGCCGGCATCATCGCCGGCAATGCCGTCAGCGTGCGCCGCCATGCCCGCGGATTGAACCTTGATGAAGCCGGCTGGTGGGCGGCCTTGAGCCCGGCAATCACCACCGTCGCTGCCCGTGGCCCGGCTCAGCTACGACGTGCGGTGATTATCAGCTGGATACTCGGGGTGCGCAGCCGTCAACGTGTCATCGCTCCCGATGATGCGGCAGCGATGTCAGCGATCCTTGCCGACGGCATGTGAGGTCCGCCCGGCAGCCCGGAGCCCAACCCTCTGCGTCCTTGCATCGTTTAATCACGATGCAACGATGTTGTGATGGCCGATCTCGGTGAACTCCTGCGTCTGCTGGCTGACGACACGCGCTTGCGCATCCTGCATCTGCTCGCATCCGAGCCGTTAACCGTCGCCGAATTGCAGGATGTCCTCGAACTTGGACAAAGCTCGATCAGCGGCCATCTCGCAAAACTGAAGACCGTGGGCCTGATCCATGACGTCGCCGAAGGCTCGGCCCGTCGCTATCGCCCACGCAGCGATCTCGATGGTGCGGTCAAGGCCACCTGGGAAGCCGTCCGCGGCCTCTCGCAGGGCGATCCGCGCCTGGCCACCGACCGCGACCGCGCACGCGTCATCCTCGCCCGCCGCGGCGAGGACTGGGTGGTGTCGGTGGCCGGCAGTCTGCATCGCGAGTACGCACCGGGGCGGACCTGGGACAGCCTCTGTCGCGGCCTGCTGAGCTTCGCCCGCTTCGGGCGCTGCATCGATGTCGGCGCCGGCGACGGCTCGCTGATCGAGCTGCTCGCGCCGCGGGCAACGCGCCTGGAGTGCATCGATCCGACACCGGCAATGATCCACGCCGGACAGCAGCGCACCGCCGCCCTCGGCTTCAAGCAGGTGCACTGGCATACGGCACCCGCTGAGGCCCTGCCGTTTGCCGATGGCGTCGCCGACAGCGTCCTCTTTCTGCAATCGCTGCAGTACGTCGACCGCCCGGAAAAAGCCCTCGCCGAAGCCGTGCGCGTGCTCGCCCCCGGCGGCCAGTTATTGGTGCTGACCCTGCTGCGCCATGACCACGACGAAGCCCAACGCTATGGCCATCGCCATCGCGGCTTCACCGCCACCGAACTCACCCGCTGGTGCGGTGGCCTGAGCACCCAGATCGAGACCCTACCCGCCGAATTGCGCCCGCCGCGCTTCCAGCCTTTGCTCTTAACTGCCTCGAAAGGACTGAAGCCGGCGTGAGCCGTCCCAGCCAACTTCCATGCCCAATCACGACCAGCCCAATCACGACCAGCCGAACCACCAGTGCGATAGCAGCTGTCCGCACCACCGCCACATTCCCGCCGGATCCGGTTGGGGCGATGATCCCTTGAACCACCTCGGCTACCGCCGCGATGCGCGCGCTGATCTGCTGCCGTACCTCGGTGCACTGCGCGAAAAGGTGCTGATCTATGACGGCGGCACCGGCACTCAGCTGTTCACCTTCGATCTCACCGAAGCCGACTACGGCGGCAAGGAAACCGAAGGCTGCCCGGAAATCCTGCTCGAAACGCGGCCCGAGATCATGCCGCAGATCCATCGCCGCTACCTCGAAGCCGGCGCCAATGTCGTCGAGACCAATTCCTTCGGTGCCATGCCGCACGTGCTTGCCGAATTCGGCATCGCCCACCGCGCCGAAGAGCTCGCCCAGCTGGCGGCCTCGGTGGCCAAGGCCGCGACCCGCGAATTCGACAGCAAGGATGATCCGCGTTTCGTCGCCGGCGCCATCGGGCCCGGGACCAAGATCATCTCGCTCGGCCACATCTCGTGGCAGGAGCTGTACGACAGCTACGTTGTCGGCTGCCGCGGCCTGATCCGCGGCGGTGCCGACCTGATCCTCATCGAGACCTGCCAGGACATCCTGCAGATCAAATGCGCGACCCTCGCCGCCCGCGAGGCGATGCGCCAGCTCGGCCGCGAA
>JBILBP010000083.1:0-8834 GCA_044353645.1 Planctomycetota bacterium
TCCTGCGTCAGGTCCGCCGCATCGAGCTGCGTACCGAGCGCCTGGTGACCTCCTTGGCGTCGGGCGGTTACCGCTCGGCGTTCAAGGGCCAGGGCATGGAGTTCGACGAGGTCCGCGAATATTCGGCGGGCGATGATGTCCGCGCCATCGATTGGAATGTCACCGCCCGGGCCGGCAAACCTTACGTCAAGGTCTTCCGCGAGGAGCGCGAGCTGACCATCGTGCTGGTGGTCGACGTCAGTGCCTCGATGCGCTACGGAGCCATCCCCGGCCTCAGCCAGCGCGCCAAGCTCGCCCTCGCCGCCGAAGCCGCCGCCGTCGTCGGCGTCAACGCCCTGCGCAACAACGACCGCCTCGGCCTGGTGCTGGCGAGCGATCGCACCGAGCGCCACCTGGCGGCGCGCAAGGGTCGTGGCCACTGCCTGCGCGTGATCCGCGAGGTGCTGGCGCCGGTCGCCTCGGCCCCCGGCACCGACCTCGGCCACGCCCTCGATGAACTGGTACGCGTCGCCCGCCGCCGTGCGGTGTGCTTCGTGGTCTCAGATTTCCTCGGCACCGGCGACAGTTCCGGCGACAGTTCCGGCAACAGTTCCGGCAACAGTTCCGGCTTCGCCGCGGCCCTCGCCCGCGCCGCCCGCCGCCACGACCTCATCGGACTGCGCGTCATGGACCCCGGCGAAGCGAGCTTGCCGCCGGGCAATCTCCCGCTGGCGATGATCGATCCCGAAACCGGCGCCCAGGCCCTGCTCGCCAACGGCAATGCCGCCCGCCGCGACTATGCCGCCGCCTGGAGTTCCGCCCGCGAGGCGACGACCAAGGCCTTCCGCGGCTGCGGCTGCGACCTTGTCGATCTCACCACCACCGAAAGCGCGGTCGCGGCCCTGCTGCGCTTCTTCCGCCAACGTCGGCGTCGTGGGTAAACGCATGAAGCCCTTAGCCGCCTGCCTCCTCGCACTGCTCACGACCACGGCCCTGCTCGCCAGTGACCAACAGCCAACGGCCAGCGACCATCAGCCCGCCGCCAGCCAACAGTCCGCCAGCCAGCAGCCCGCCAGTCAACAGCCCGCCAACGGCCCGAGCGTCGATCTCACCGCCCAACCCGCCGAAGTCGCGGTTGGCGACCCCGTCACCGTGACCATCACCTATCAATGGCCGGCGACCTGGAACGTAGAGCCCAAACCCGATCCTGCGGCGGATTTCCGCGACACCTTCGTCACCGCCGCGCCCCCGGCCCGCGATACCAGCACCGCCGAGAGCCGGCGCCGGGTGGTGGTCATGACCTTGGCCGCGACGCGCAGTGGCGCCTGGGCCCTGCCGCGACCGACGCTCACCGCCAGCGGTCCGCAGGGCGTCGTCACCGTTACCGCCTCGCCGGTGATCGTGCAGGTCGGCACCAGTTCCGCTCCCGCGCATCTGCCCGAGCCGCTCGCCCTGCGCCTGCAAGCTCCGCCCACGACGGTCAGCGCATGGCCGTGGTGGATCGTCGCCGTGGTCGCCGCCGTGGCCCTGCTCAGCGCCCTGCTCTGGCGGCGGCGCGCGACGGCCACCGCCGAACGCAGCCCGGCCGAGTTGTTCGCCGAAGAGACCAAACGCGCGCGGGGAGTCAGCGATGGCAAGGATCTCGGCGCGCTGCTCAGCTTGGCCCTGCGCCGCTACCTCGGCGTGATCTGGAAGTTTGATGGCGCCGGCTCGACGGTGCGCGAAGTCGCCGTCGCCCTGGCTCGCGCCGGCGTTGCCGATGACGAGCGCCGGGTGGCGCTGCGCCTGCTCGAACGCCTCGACGACCTGCGCTGGTCGGCCGCCGATCTGCCCGCCGATCAGGTGCGTCCGCTGCTCGCCGAAGCCACCGGCCTGGTCGAGCAGATCGAAGCCCGGCTGCGCGCCGAAGCTCTCGCCGCGGCCGCCGCCAAGTCGTCGTCCTCGACCTCGACGGGGCCGTCGGCACCTGTTCCAACGGAGAGCCGGCGATGATCTTCCGCTTCGCTGATCCATGGTTGCTGACCGGCCTGCTGCTACCGCTGCTGGTGCTGCTGTGGTCGCCGGCCCGCGGCGGTCGGGGCTTCGCGCCGACGGCGCTGGCGATGAAGGTCCTGCGGCCCTCGCGCGGCCCGCTACTGTACCGGCTGCTGCTCAGCTTTGGACTGGCGGCGCTGGTGCTGGCGGCGGCGCGTCCGCAATATGGCAACGTAGTCAGTGAGCGCTCGCAGGCCGGTCGCGACCTGACCCTGGTCATCGATCTCTCGGGGAGCATGCAAGTCGACGATCTGCAAGCCGCCAACGGCACGCGCAGCGATCGTCTGGCGGGAGTCATGAACGCGGCGCGTGCTTTCATCGAGGGTCGCCCCGATGATCGCATCAGCCTGGTGTTCTTCGGCGATACCGCGCTCACCAGCTGTCCGCTGACCTACGACCACGACACTGCCATCCAGTTCCTCGAACGCACCGAGCGCCAGCAGCGCGCGCTCTGGGGCCGCGGCGATCAGAACGGCCTGCTCGGCGGTAGCACCAACCTCGGCCTCGGCTTGGGTACGGCGCTGAAGTCGCTGCGCGATCACGCCACCCTCGGGCGCGCGATCATCCTCATCACCGATGGCGTCGACACCCGTTCCCTGCGCAACTGGGTCGATCCCCTGGTCGCGGCCCGCCAGGCCGAGCGCCTGGCGGTGAAGGTCTATGGCATCGGCGTCGGCAATCCCGAGGGCACCTACACCCTCGACGGCGGCTTCGGGCGCAAGGTCCTGCGCCGCGTGCCGGCCGAGCTGCTGCCCAGCCTCACGCGCCTGCAAGCGATCACCGGCCTCGCTAGCGGCTCGGCCTTCGCGGCCACCGACCTCGCGGGCCTGGCGGAGGTCTTCACGCGCATCGATCGCCTTGAGCCGACGCCGCACACGGTGCGCCAGCGCGATGATTTCGCCGACCGTTTCCTCTGGCCGCTGATCCTCGGCCTGAGCCTCATCGCCCTCGCCCTGGGCTGCGAACCACGTCTGCGAGGTCTGGCATGAGCTGGGGTCACGGTGCCTGGTTATGGCTGCTCGTGGCGATCGCTGCTACCGCTGCTGGCGGCGCGTGGTGGCGCTGGTCGGCGCACCGCCGGCTCGCCCAGCTCGGTGTCCCGCTCCAGGTCGGCCGGCGTCGCGAATACCTGCGCCTGGTGCTCCTGTGGCTGGGCCTCAGCGCCGGGGTCGTGGCCCTCGCCGGCCCGCGCTGGGGCTCGGTCACCGAGACGCGCACCGCCACTGGTACCGATGTCGTACTGGTGCTCGATTGCAGCCGCTCGATGCAGGCCACCGATCTCTACCCCACGCGTATGGAAGCCGCCCGCCGCAAGGCCCAGGATCTGCTGCGCCTGGCGCCGGGCACGCGCCTGGCGCTGATGCCATTCGCGGCCTTGCCGGTGCTGCGCTGCCCGCTCACCGGCGATCATCAGGCGCTGGCGGAGATGCTCCAGGATTGCAGCCCGGATCTCTTTCCCGCCGAATCCGGCTATCAGGGCACGGCTATCGGCAGCGCCGTCGCCGAAGCCCTCAAGGTCCTCGGTGGTCAGGGCGAACGCGGACAGGCGATCCTGATCATGAGCGACGGCGCCGACGACGATCAGCAGGCCGTGAGCAAGGCCGCCGACAGCGCCAAGGCCGCCGGCGTGCCGGTGGTAGGGATCTTCATCGGCGATCCCGACAAGCAGGTGAGCGTGCCCATCGATGGCCAAGACCAGATCATGACCGCCGATCGTTCGACGCTCGAGCAGCTCGCCACCGCCACCGAAGGGCTGTGCGTCAATGCCGTGCTCGACGATCGCGACATGCAGACGGTCGCCGATTTCCTCGCCGCCCACACCGCGCAGCGGCCCTGGGAGGAACGTCGCCGGATGGTCGCCAGCGAACGCTTCCAGTGGTTGCTGGTCCCCGCCATCGTCCTTGTGGCCCTCGGCGCCCTGTTGCCGACGCGCCGCCGTCGCCCCCTCGGAGGTGGACTGTGACCGTTCGTAATCACCGCTGGCTGCCGCGCCTCGCGCAGACCCTGAGCCTGAGCCTGGGTCTAAGCCTAGGTCTGCTCGGAGCGCTCAACGCCGCCGATCCGTGGCAGGAATTGACCAAGGCCAGCGCCCTGCCGCCGATCGAGGCCGAAGCCGCGATCGAACAGCTACTGCGCACCCATCCCAACTTCCACGCCGCGCGCTTCAACCTCGGCACGCTGCTGCTGGCCCAGGATCCCGCCCGCGCTGCCGAGCAGCTGCAGCTCGCGACGGCTGCCGACGACGCCACCCTCGCCGCCGATGCCTGGCACAACCTCGCTCTCGCGCGCTGGAAATCCGGACGGCTCGATGATGCCCTGGTCGCCGCCGACGAAGCCGCCAAGCGCGCCCCGGCCTATGCTCCCTTGCGCGACGAACTGCGGCGGGTCGCGCTGATCCGTGCCGATGAGGCCCGCCGCAACGCCGAGGCCGCCGCCAAGAAGCTCGCCCTGGCCGCCACCCACCTCGGCGAAGGCCGCGTCGGCGAGCCCTATCGCGAGGCCATCGCCATCCGCGGCGGTACGCCACCGTACCGCGTCGCCTTGCCCACGCCGCCGGCGCCGGCAAGTGCCGCCAAGCCCGGCGACGTGACCATGGCCGTGCCACCCGCTCCGGCGGATCCGGCGAATCCGCTGACGGCAGCACCGACTCCACCCGTGAATGTACCGAACGTTGCCGCCAGCCCCTTGCCGCCGGGTCTGACCTTGGCTGACGATGGCACGCTCAGCGGCACGCCGACCGTCGCCGGCAGCTTCCGCGTACCAGTGGTGCTCAGCGATGCCGTCGATGGCAACGCCACCGGCACGGTGGAAGTGCTGGTCTTGCCCCAGCCCGCGATCACTACCGAGGCCCTGCCCGAGGCCGTCATCGGCGTGCCCTATACCGCCAATCTGAGCTGCGTCGGCGTGCGCCAGGCGCAGTGGCAGGCGCGGGATCTGCCCGCCGGCCTGAGTTGCAGCCCCGACGGCGTGCTTCGCGGCACGCCGACCAAGACCGGCGTCTCGGCGGTGCTCGTGCAGGCCAGCGAGCCGGTGGCCCCGCCGCGCCGGTCGCATCAGGCCGAGCGCCGCCTGGAATTGGCGGTGGTCGATACCTTTGCCCCTGACACCAATCCGCTGCCGCCGGCCACCGCCGGCCAGCCCTACAGCCATCGCCTGGGCGTGCGCGGCCCGCCTCAGGCCTATCGCTGGCAGGCTGCCGATGGCCAGTTGACGGTCGCCGAGGATGGCACCGTCGAGGGTACTCCGGCGGCGGCGGGCACGGTTTCACGGCCGGCGACGATCCTCGCCGCCGATCGCCGTACGCGCGAAGTGACCTTGAACCTGCCGGTGAATCCGCGGCCGCTGATCACCACCGGTGAGCCCCTGCGTTTGCGGGCCGGCCAACCTGTCGACCAGCCCTTGCCGGTCACCGGCGGCACTCCGCCGCTGCTATGGAGCACCGGCGATGGCTCCTTGCCGGCTGGCGTCCGGCTCGATGCCGACGGCCATCTGCGCGGCGTAGCCAAGGATCCCGGGACCACGACGATTACCGCCATCGTCACCGATCGTTGGCAGGCGCGTACCCAGGCGGCGGTCGTCGTGCAGGTCGATCCGGCGTCGAAGGACGACCAGGACCAGAAGAAAGATGAGAAGAAGGAGCCGGATCCGCAAACGGACACCGCCAACAACGAGCCCAAGGACGGCCAATCCGGGGACGGCAAGGAACCGCCGCCCGGGGACCAGAAACAAGCGGACCAGAAACCAGCGGACCAGAAGCCAGGGGACCAGAAGCCAGCGGACCAGAAACCAGGGGACCAGAAGCCAGCGGAACAGGCGCAGCAAGACGGCCAGGAAGCCGTCAAGCCTGACGGCAAGTCGGCTTCCGAGAAGGACGGCAAGGACGGTAAAGCTGCCGAAGCCGCCGCCAACGAGGCTGCCGGCAACCTCAACCAGATGGCAGCTGACCGTTGGCTAGACCATCTTCCGGCAGAGGATCGGGGCGTGTTGCGTTACCAACTTCTCGACGGCGGTGAAAAACGGCCAGACACCCCGAACAAGGGCAAGACGTGGTAAGTCTTCGCGCGCTCTTGACCGTCGCGCTGCTGATCGGCCTGCTGGCGGGCGTCGTGCCCGCCGCCGAGGTCGTGCTCGACCTCCCGGATCCGTTGATCCCCGACGTGCAGATGACCGCCGAGCTGCGCGTCACCGATGCCCCGAGCACGGTGGTCAACATCACCTTTCCAAGCGTGCCCGGCCTGACCATCGACATGCCCAACGAGGGCGGCTCGATGCAGACCACGATCATCAATGGCAAGGCCACCACGACCCGCGGCATCCCGCTGCTGGTCACCGCCCGCCAGCTGGGCCCCAACCACATCCCTCCGATTACCGTGCGCCTGCAAGACGGCTCGGCCCTGCAGACCCAGGCGGTCGATGTGCGCGTCGAGAAGGGCAACCCCAACCTTCAGGGCGAGGCTTACGCCGAAGCCGCCTTCCAGCCGGCGACCATCGTCCCCGGCGAATCGGCGAAGCTCGTCTATCGCATCTACCTCAAGCGCGGGAATGTCGAATCGCTGGGCATCGAACCGCCCTCGGCGGCGATCTTGCTCGGCGAGCGCCAGGTCTCGAAGGGCCGCACCTTCGACAAGGACGGCGCACAATGGACGGTGATCACCCTGACCTGGGCCCTGACTATCGCCACCCCTGGTGATTACCGCGTCGAAGGCCAACAGGATTACCAGGTCGCGGTCGGCGATGGCTTCTTCGATACCCGCGTCTTGCGCGGACGGGTCTCGGTGGCGCCGTCGCTGCTCACCGTCAAACCCCTGCCCAGCGAAGGCCGTCCGGATGACTTCACCGGCCTGATCGGGCCCTTGGCCTTCAGCGCGGAACTCGATCGGCCGCACATCAGCACCGGCGAAGGCGTCGAACTGCGCATCATCGCCAACGGCCGCCAGGTGGACTTACTGAAGGCGCCGGTGCTGGCCCTGCCGCCAGGACTGCAGGCCTATCCCAAGGACGACGGCAAGCCCGCCGATCACAGTACGCGCATCTTCCGCTGGGATCTGGTGCCCAGCGCCGCTGGCGACGTCGTGATCCCACCGGTATCGGTGCCCTATTTTGATCCTGAAACCCGCATGTACCGGCGGGCGGCAAGCGCCGCCGTGACTTTGACCGTGGTCCCCGGGCGCACCCGCGAGCTCACCGTCAGCGCCCCAGCTACGACCCCAGCAGCAGCCGGGCCCACGAAGGCGCCGGCGCAGGCTGCGCCGGTGGTGCCGGTGTTCCTGCCCGCCCCGCTGCGCGGCGACGCGCCCCAGCCGCCGTCGCCGCGTTTGCCGTTAATGGTCGGCGGCGGCTTCTTGGCCGCCGGTGGCTTGCTGGCGATGATCCGCATGATCCTTGCCCGACGCCCGGCGGCGCATCGCGGCAAAGCGCTGGCTCAAGCACTTATGATCGGGGATCTGACTGCTGCCGCAGTTGCTCTTGCCTCGCTGCGCCCATCCCTGACGACTGACGCTCAAATCGCCGCCGCCAAGGCTCTTGAAGAGGCCATCGACCGGGCGCGTTTTGGCAGTCAGGGTTTTTCCGACCCGACTCACTGGATGCGTGAACTGGAGCCTTTGCCATGACCGTCAAAATCTGCCTGCTGTCGGTCATCCTCGCCTGCCTGATGAGCGGGTTCCTCACCGCCGGCACCGATCCCGGCGAACGCACGGCTCCCACTGATCTCTATGGTCCGTGGAGCCAGGGACGGCCGGCGGAATCGTTGGACCTGCTACTTGGCCGCGCCCGCACCACTGATCGCTGGGACGCCTGGTACGACGCCGGCCTGGCCGCCGCCGCCGCCGGCGACAAGGGTCAGGCGGTCTCGTGCCTGGTCGCCGCCCACGTCCGCAATCCCGCCGCCGCCGCCCCGCGTGACGCGCTGCGCGCGCTCGATGTGCCCTTCCCCATCACCTGGGTTGAGCGCGCCGGACCATTCGGCATCCCCGGCATCGGCTGGGCGGGCGTGATCCTCTTCGCCGTCGCCGGTGGCCTGATCGGCTACGGCGCCCTGCGCTGGCAGAAGAAAGGCATCTTCATCGCCGGCGCCGGCGTCGCCTTGCTCGCCGCCCCCGGGGTCTTAGCGGTCTTGCGCGACGCGAAAGTCCCCTGGACGGCCGTCGTCCACGACACCCAGGCCCTGGATTCGACGGGCGCTCCGCTGCGCTCGCTGCCCGCCGGCACCCTGGTGCGACAGGAACAGGCCGAGCCCTGGGCCGGACGCACGGTGGTGCGCTTGGTGGGCGGAGAGCTCGATGGACAGGTGGTCTTGGTCCCGCAAGGAGATGCGTTGTCGCACTGAGTGCATTTTACCCGCAAGTGAAAGCTCAGAATCGCGGTTTTACTCGTAGATTCAGCGTATTAACAGAGCGATTGAGGTTGGGCATTGGCGGCCATGCCGCTGCTACCTCCATGCCGTGCCCATCTCCGACAACGCGCAGGAGATGACCCTCGCGGTCCCGGGCTAGGCGCCGCGCACGGTACGCCTCATCGCCGGTAGCAAGGTTCGCGTAGAACTCGCCACCTGAGCGGCCCTGCTCATCATCGGCAGTCGACGAGGTCGTCGTGATCGGACCGGGCTATGCCTGACGGCGGGCAGTAGTTGGCAAACGGGGTTCGCATAACGACTGCGCTGGTCGCTGGTCGCTCTGCTCTCTCAGCTGCTCTCCCAGCTGCTCTCCCAGCAGCTACCCCAGCTGCTGCAACCGCACTAATTCCGCATATTCGCCGTTCTTCGCCACCAGTTCCGCATGCGTGCCCGATTCCAGCACCTGCGAGGGTCCGGGTCCGCGTTT
>JBILBP010000084.1:0-8814 GCA_044353645.1 Planctomycetota bacterium
TGGCCAAGCTCAACCAGGCCGGCCTGCTGATGATCAGCCCGGGCAACACCGCCGTCGGCCTGACCAAGCCCGGCAGCAGCGCCACCGAGCCCGGCTGCTACCGCCCGACCGGCAAAGTCACCTATTTTCGCGTTGTCCCCGCCGACGATCTGCAAGGTCGCGTCGGCGCCGAATTCGCTAAGGAACTCGGGATTAAACGCGTCTTCGTGCTCCACGATCGCGAATTGTACGGCCAGGGCATCGCCGATCAGTTCAAGGTCACCGCCGCCAAGCTCGGGGTCGACGTGGTTGGCTACGAAGGCATCGACGGCAAGGCCGCCAACTACAAATCGCTGATCACCAAGATCCGCGCCTTGTCCCCCGACCTGGTCTATTTCGGCGGCACGACCCAGACCAATGCCTCGCAGATCGCCAAGGACATGATGGCCGGCGGTCTCAAGGCCAAGTTCATGGTTCCCGACGGCTGCCGCGAAGACGCCTTCATCGAGGCCGCCGGACCGGGCGTGCTCGATGGGCGGACCTTCGTCACCTTCGGCGGCGTGCCCCCGGAACAGCTCTCCGGCAAGGGCGCGACCTTCCTCAATGCCTATCGCGCCGCTTTCCAGGCCGATCCCCAGGCCTACGCAGTGTACGGGTACGAGGTTGGCCGCGTCCTCCTCGATGCCCTGAAGCGCGCCGGCAAGAAGGATCGCCAAGCGCTCATCACCGCCGTCGCCACGACCAAGGATTTTCCCGGCACCCTCGGCACCTGGAGCTTCGATGCCAATGGCGACACCTCGCTGGCGGTGCTCAGCGTCAGCACCGTCGAAGCCGGGAAATTCAAGCCATTGAAAGTCATCGGCCAGTGAACATGGCTCATGAGCCCGGCCCGGCCGCACGCGCGCCCAGGATCCCATGACGCTGACTGAACTCGTCATCCAACAGGCGATCACCGGCCTTTCCAACGGCCTGATCATCGCCCTGGTGGCCCTCGGCTACACCATGATCTACGGCATCATCGAGCTGATCAATTTCGCCCACGGCGATCTGGTGATGCTCGGCAGCTTCGCCGCCCTGACGACCCTCGGCATCACTGGTTTCCACCCCGGACTGCCGGGATCGGTGCCGTGGCTGGCGGTGGCGGTACTGCTGCTCGTGGTGCCGGCGTTCTCGGCTGGCGTCAATTGGAGCATCGACCGCTTCGCCTATCGGCCGCTGCGCCGGGCGCCCAAGCTCAATGCCCTGGTCGCCGCTATCGGGGTGTCGTTCGTGCTCGTCAATCTCGGCCTGTTCTGGGGCGGCTTGCCGGTGCCCGGCTTCGGCACTGGCGCGGCGGCCAATGCCAGCGCCCCCAAGGATTTCCCGGATCTGCTCGGCTACCGCAACCTGCTCGGCGAATCCGAAGTGCAGCTCACCGCCAAGGATCTCCTGGTCTTTGCTATCACCCTGCCGCTCATGGTCGCGCTGACGTGGTTCGTGAAGCGCACCCGCTTGGGCACGGCGATGCGTGCCTGCGCCCAGGACCCGGTCGCGGCCTCGCTCATGGGCATCGACACCAATCGCGTCATCGGTGCAACCTTCGCCCTCGGCGGGGCGCTGGCAGGCGTGGCCTCGGTGGTCTGGTGCCTGTATAACAACTCGTTCTCGTACCAGATGGGCTATCGCGTCGGCATCGATGCCTTCACGGCGGCGGTCCTTGGCGGTATCGGCAATCTCCCCGGTGCGGTCCTCGGCGGTATCGTCATCGGCTTGGTCCGCGCCGGCAGCGATCAATGGATCGCCACCGCCTGGACCAATGTCGTGGTCTTCGCCATGCTCATCGCGGTCCTCGTCTTCCGCCCCACCGGGCTGCTCGGGGCGCGCATGCGCGACAAAGTATGACCCTCGGCAGCACGCCTGCGGCCGCGGTCTTCCACAAACCGCCCGCCGTCTTGCCGCCACCCTCGGCACTGACCAGCTGGCTGGTCGCCACCGGCCTGGTGATCGTGGTCGCGCTCCTGCCCCTGAGCGACGGACTGCTCGGCCCCAAGTTCGCCTTCGCCGGACAGCTTCCGCAGATCTTCGTCTACGCCCTGCTCAGCCTGGGGCTCACGGTCATCACCGGTTTCACCGGCCTACTGCACCTCGGGGTGATCGCCTTCATGGCCATCGGCGTCTATGCCTATGCCATCGCCACCTGTCCGATCTATCCCTTCCAGATCGGCTTCTGGCCGGGCCTGGGCTTGGCCACCGTCGCTGGAGCAGGAGCCGGATTCCTGCTCGGCCTGCCAACCATGCGCCTGCGTGGCGATTACCTCGCCATCGTCACCCTCGGCTTCGGCGAGATCGTCCAGGACTGCCTGAAAAATCTCGAAGTCGTGACCAAGGGCACCATGGGCATCAATCCCCTGCCACCGCCGATGCTGCCCGGTCTCGGTGATCTCCTCGGCGGGACCCATACCTATCGCCCGACCTATTACCTGTACCTCGCCCTGCTCTTGCTCGCCGTCGCCATGGTCCGCAATCTCAAGCGCGCGCGCATCGGCCGGGCGTGGTTGGCCGTGCGTGAAGACGAACTCGCCGCCCGCGCCATGGGCATCGGCGTGGCCAAGCAGAAGCTGGCGGCATTCGCGGTGGCGGCGGCCCTCTGCGCCACCGCCGGAGCCTTGTTCGCCGCCCTGCGCGGGACCTCGATCGAGCCTGGCTACTACGATTTTCAGAACTCGGTGATGGTCGTCGCCAGCGTCATCATCGGCGGCCTGGGATCGATCTCCGGCGCTCTGCTGGGAGCGCTGCTGATCTTCGGCTTCAACCTGATCGTGCTCGCCAAGGTCGCCGATGCCCTCGGCCATCATGCCAGCACCAACGTCATGGCCGATCCCAAGAACTGGAAATGCCTGCTCTTCGGCCTCCTCCTGGTGCTGATGATGCGCTTCCGGCCGCAAGGGCTGCTCCCGGCGCGAGAGACGCAAAAGACGAGAGAAGCACGATGAATGCCGCAACGGTATCGGGCATGACCCTGGTGGTCGAGGGCGTGACCTTGCGCTTCGGCGGACTGACCGCCGTCAACCAGGTATCGTTCCGCGTCACCGCCGGCGAGATCCTGGCCGTGATCGGGCCCAACGGCGCGGGCAAGACCAGCCTGTTCAATGCCATCACCGGCGTCTATCCGCCGACCGATGGCCGGGTGCTGATCGGCGGGCGCGAGATTATCGACACCTTCCGCCCGGGCCTGATCTGGAAATGGGCGTGGGTCGGGGCCGCCACCGGCGCCCTTGCGGTCTTAGCCATCAATCTGCAAGCCCTGTGGTCGGCGGCGATCATCGACGTCTTCGTCCCCCACCAGCCCTTCGCGGTGGGCGCGGCGCTGACCGGGGCGTGGTCGGTGCTGCAGCCGCAGGCGTGGACCATCCTGCCCTTCCTCGCCGGCGCCGGGCTCGGCAGCCTGGGCGCCTGGCGGCTGTGGACCACCGGCCGCCGCAGCCCCGAGCGCGTAGCCCGCGCCGGGGTCGGTCGGACCTTCCAGAACATCCGCCTGTTTCGCGAACTGTCGTGCATTGACAATGTCCTGGTCGGCCGCCATCCGCACCTGCTCAGTCGCTGGTTCGATGCCGCCCTGCGTCTGCCGCGCCATTACCGCGATCAACGTCAGGGTACGGCGACGGCGCGGGCGCTGCTCGACTTCGTAGGCCTCGGGGACTGCGCCGAGAGCGCCGCCGGCACCCTGCCCTATGGACATCAGCGACGCCTGGAGATCGCCCGCGCCCTGGCCCTGGCCCCCGCCCTGCTGCTCCTCGATGAACCGGCGGCGGGTATGAATCCCACCGAAAGCCAGGCGCTGATGGCCCTCATCCGCCGCATCCGTGAACGCGGCGTGACCTGCCTGCTCATCGAGCACGACATGGCGGTGGTGATGGGCGTCAGCGATCGCATCGTCGTGCTGCACTACGGGACCAAGATCGCCGAAGGCACGCCGGCCGAGATCCGCGCCCACCCCGGAGTCATCGAGGCCTACCTCGGCCGCGAGGAGAGCGGCCGCTTCCCGGTGGTGCAGCGCACCGAGCGTGAGACCAACCGGCGCGAAACCAAAGCTGACGGTGCCCTGAATAAAGACGGCCAGCGCCCATGAGTCGCTCATGAGTCGCCCATGAGTGAAGTTCTCCTCGAGGTCCGCGAGGTCGATGCCAGCTATGGCGCGGTGGGCGTGCTGCATCAGGTCTCGCTGGCCGTCGGCAGCGGCGAAATCGTGTGCCTGATCGGTGCCAATGGCGCCGGCAAGAGCACGGTCTTGAAGTGCGTCAGCGGCCTGTTGCCGGCGCGCGTCGGAACGGTGCATTTCGACGGCCTTGAGATCACCACCGCCCCGGCGCACCGCATCGTCGAGATGGGTCTCGCGCATGTGCCCGAGGGCCGGCGCATCTTCCCGCGCTTGAGCGTGTTGGAGAACCTCACCCTGGGGGCCTTTTTGCGCCGCGACGCAGCTGCCGTGGCTCTCGACATCGAGCGCTCGTTCAGCCTCTTCCCGATCCTCGCCGAACGCCGACATCAGCCCGGGGGCACGCTTTCCGGTGGCGAACAGCAGATGCTGGCCATCGCCCGCGCGCTGATGAGCCGTCCGCGCCTGCTGCTGATGGACGAGCCCTCGATGGGCGTAGCGCCGCTGATCACGGCGCGCATCTTCGAAGCCATCACCGCCCTCAACCGCGAGGGCCTGGCGATCCTGCTCGTCGAGCAGAACGCGCGCATGGCCCTGAGCCTCGCCAATCGCGGCTACGTCCTGGAGACCGGACGGGTGACCGTGAAGGGCTTGGCCGCGCATCTCGCCACCGATGAACGCGTGAAGAAGGCCTACCTCGGCGGCTGATTGCCGAGGCTGTCGGTGCTCGTCGAAGCTAATTGATACCGGTCGGCGCTACCGCGCTGCCCTGGAGGATCTCCAGACTCGCATCTGGCGTTTCGGTGATCTCGTCAACGTGGACCTTGCCGTAGCCGATGCCTTCTCCCGAATTCCCGTTGACGCGGAAATAGAGCAACTGTCCCGGTTCGACCACCACGTTCGCACAGTTATAGGCGGGATTTTCCGGCGCTTCGCGGGCGTCGTCGAATGCGCTCCCCGACGGTGCCAAAGCACAGCCGAAGCCTGTGGTACATCTGTGGAACGCGAAAGTGAGACCACTGCCGAAACCATCCTTCGATCCTTGCCAGATCGACGAATCTTCGCCAAACGCAGGTCGTTAAACATAGCCGGCGATGCCGACCATACGGAACCAATGTAGTACGGATATCGTTTATGGATGAAAATCGGTTACCTTGCGAGTCCTCCCGCACGCGTTACGAATCCCAAACACCCGGTCTATGGGCACGAATTGAGGGGCGATCCGGAGCAAATGACACAGGGCAGAGGGCAGAGGGCAGCAGAGGGCAGAGGGCAGAAGCCTTGCCCAACAACCGTTCCTTCAGCCCACCGGCGCGTCAGCGTACCTGGCAGGTTCAGTATCGATCGCGCCGCGGCGCGAAGAAACGCAATGCTTTTTTCGGCACTTGCATGCCAGCATTCCGAACCAAACCTGTGCCCCCGCGCAGACCTGCGCCGGACTTTCAGGCCTGTTCGACGTCGAGCCGGCCCTCGTAACCCTGGACTGAACTTCGGAGTTTCACATGCGTGCTACTAACGGCGCTGCCCGCCATCGGATGATCAAACGGATTCAAAAGCGGGCCCGCGGCTACCACAGCGGCCGACATAAGATGTACCGCGTGATGTGCGAGGCCCTGCGTCGTGCCGACGTCCAGGCCTTTGCCTCGCGCAAACAGAAGAAGCGCACCTTCCGCAGCCTGTGGATCAAGCGCATCTCCATCGCCTGCCGGGCCCAGGGCATCACCTACAGCCGGCTGATCTCAGGCTTGCAAAAGGCTGACATACGGCTCGACCGCAAGCAGCTCAGCGAGCTCGCCATCCACCAGCCCGAGGCCTTCAATCAGATCGTGATCACGGTCGCGGCGGCGCTGAACACGCCTGCTCCGGTGGTCGTCGCAACCGGCATCAAGGGCTACTTTGAAAAGCTCACCGCCAAAGACGGACGGCATTATTTTAATCTCAAGGCCGGCAACCACGAGGTCATCCTCACCAGCCAGATGCAGCCGAGCGTGAGCGCGGTCGACCTCCTGATCGCCCAGGTCCAAGCCCGCGCCGCCGATGCCGGTGCGTTCGTCACCGCCACCGCCAACAATGGCGAAATCTATTTCAACCTCACCGCGGCCGACGGCACGATCCTCGGCCATAGCGAGACCTATCCGACGGGGGCCGTGCTTCAAAAGGGCTTAGAATCCGTACAGCGGAATGGCCCGACGACGAAGATCGTTGTGCGCTGAGGGGAATTGAGCGACCAGCGACCAGGACGTCGGCGACACGCCTGCCTTCCGCGACAACGATTCCAAGGTGTCATCCTTGCGCAGCCGGGCGAAAACGAACTGTACCCGCTGATCAGGGGACACTGAGGATGGGGCAGGCATAGCGACTCCGGAGCCCGGACGGAGATCGAGGCGGTTTGAGGACGACGCACATACGTCGAAGATGCCTCACGCCTACCATCTGTCATCTCCAGGCATCCCTGGCCTCTGCCGACAACCTTCAGCGGGATGTCGGCATGGCCGTTGTACCGGCCTGGAATGGTCGCATGCTCATCGTTCTATGAAACCTGTCCGGCTACTATCTGCTGATTCCTTGCCTATGGCGGTGGGGGATGAACGCATTTTGAGGCGTTGCCTGGAGGGCTCACGGAGCGCGCCGTGGACCAGTAACCAAGTCTTTTCCTGGGCTCGGATAGACCAGCCTTGCCAGCGCCGGCTATTCGCGCGACGTTGAGCGAGAAACCTCTCATGACGCACCACGCAAGAAAGTCAGGGAAGTCAGGGAAGCCCCCCGCCTCGCCGGTGCAGGCCGAACCCCTCGCTGACCCCGTGGCGGATCAGACCAAGCCGGACCTCCGCATCGTCGGCATCGGAGCCTCGGCCGGGGGCCTGGCGGCCTTCGAAGCCTTCTTCTCCGGCATGCCCGTTGACCGTGATCCGGGCATGGCCTTCATCCTCGTCCAGCACCTCGACCCCAAACACAAGAGCCTGCTCGTCGAGTTCGTCCAGCGCTTCACCCGCATGACCGTCTATGAAATCGAGGACGGGATGACGGTGAAGCCGAACTGCGTCTACATCATTCCGCCCAATCACGATCTGGCGATCCTAAACGGCACCCTGCAACTTCTGGAGCAGACCGGGCCACGCGGGCACCATCTACCGATCGACTTCTTTTTCAACGCCCTCGCCGAGGACCAGCGCAAGCAAGCCATCGCCATCGTGCTTTCGGGCACCGGCAGCGATGGCAGCCAAGGATTGCGAGCGATCAAGGCCGCGGGAGGCCTGGTCATGGCTCAGGACCCCGGCTCGTGCGAGTTCGACGGCATGCCGCGCAGCGCCATCGCCACCGGACTGGTGGACTACGAGCTGCCCCCGGCCGAGATGCCGACGCGCCTCATCACCTATGCTGCTGAGGTTTCCACTCGACCGCCTAGCCCGATGCTCGCGCCGATACCAACTACCGAGAACGCGCTAAACAAGATCTTCGTCCTGCTGCGCGCCCAAACCAAGCACGACTTCTCGCACTACAAGCTGAGTACCGTCAACCGCCGCCTCGGGCGGCGCATGGCGGTACACAAGATCGAGAAGCTTGACGACTACGTCAAGTTCCTCCAGGTGACCCCGGCCGAAGTCGAAGAGCTGTTTCGTGATCTGTTAATCGGAGTGACCAACTTCTTTCGTGATCCCTCGGCGTTCGCGGCCCTCGAGACGCAGACCATTCCCGAGCTTTGTGCCGGCAAGAATTCAGGCTCGATCATCCGCGTCTGGTCGGTGGGATGTTCCACCGGCGAAGAGGCCTACTCCCTCGCCATCCTGCTTTTGGAATGCAGAGAGAGACTCAAACAGGACCACACCATCCAGGTCTTCGCCACCGACATCGACAGCCGGGCGATTGCCAGCGCACGTGCTGGACGCTATCCCGCAAGCATCACCGCCGATCTCTCGCCTGAGCGCCTGGCCCGGTTCTTTGTTCGCGAACCGGATGGCCTCTCCTACCGCGTCCACAAGACCATTCGCGACCTAGTGGTGTTCTCCGAGCAGGACGTGATCAAGGATCCACCCTTCTCCCGGCTCGACCTGGTGTCCTGCCGCAATCTGCTGATTTATTTTGACGCCGAGTTGCAAAAGAGACTCATACCCCTGTTTCACTACGCGCTCAACCCTGGAGGCAGGCTGTTCCTGGGTACGTCGGAAGGGGTCGGCGACTTCGACGACCTGTTCGTGGTCCAGGACCGGGCTGACAAGATCTACCAACGCAAGGATGCCAGTTACGGCCTCCAGCGCCTGAACCTCGACCGCACCATTCCACCTACGCCCATGACCGCCATCCAGGCAGCGTTGCCACGCCTTGCCAGCAAGCCAGGAACTCCCTTGAAGATACCTCTGCGAGAGTTGACCGAACAGACACTGCTGCAGCACGTCGGCATGGTTGGCGTGCTGGTCAATGCCACGGGCGACATCCTTTACCAGCATGGGCGCGCGGGCATGTACTTGGAGCCGGCCCCCGGCGAGGCGGGGGTCAGCAACATGGTGAAGATGGCCCGCGAAGGCCTGCGTCCCGATCTGGTCACTGCCCTCCATCAGGTGGCGGTAACTCACGACGTGGTGCGTCGCCTCAACGTACGCGTCAAGACCAACGGCCATTTTACGACCATCACGCTGACGGTCAGGCCGGTGAGCCCTAGATCCAACGCCACGCCGGGGCCCCAGCTGTATGTGGTGATCATC
>JBILBP010000085.1:0-8802 GCA_044353645.1 Planctomycetota bacterium
TGCCAGTGACGAGAATGCGGTCACCAGGCTTGAGGTGCTTGCGACCCCACGACCACGCCACCAGATTGATGGCGTCGGTACAGCCCATGGTGTAGACGATTTCGCGTTCGCTGGCGGCATGCAGGAAGCGCGCGATGCGCTGGCGGGCTTCTTCGTAGAGCTGGGTCGATTGCACCGAGCGGCGGTACAGGCCACGGTGCACCGTACCATATTCGTGGCGCAGGAAATGATCCATGCGCTCGATCACCGCCAGCGGCTTCTGCGCCGTGGCTCCTGAATCGAGGTAGGTCATTCCCGCGATGCCCGGAAACTGGGCGCGGATGGCGGCAATATCCCAGGTCATGGCAAGAACTCCGGATGCGGGAGCAAGGCCAGGACCTCGCCGCTGAAGCCAGTGGTCAAGAGCGCCCGCGCTTCTGCCAGGGGTAGACCGCGCATGCGCAGATACAGGAGCTCATCGGCATCGAGCTGTCCGACGGTGGCACCGTGCGCGGCTTTGACGTCATCGGCCTTGATGTCGAGCTGCGGCCTGGTGTCGGCACGGGCGGTGTCAGCCAGCACCAGATTGCGATTCTGCTGTCGGGCGTTGGCGCCATCAGCACCGGCGATGATCTGCACGCAGCCGTCGAAGCTGGTGCGCGCCTGTTCATGGAGGACGTTCTTATACAGCTGCTCGCTGGTGCTGTTGCCGGCTGCGTGGCAGACGCGCAGCCACTGATGCGCCTGGTGCTGTCCGCGGACTTCGGCGAGGCCGGCGAGGGCCACGTGGGCTCCCGGCGCGGCGAGGGTGGCGCGGATGTCGAGACGTACGCAGGCTCCGCCGTGGATCACCGAGGTCCACGCGATGCGCGCATCGGCGCCGACGGTGAGCGTGGTGCTGGGCAGCAGATGATGCCAGTCTGTGCTTTGGATTTCGGAGACGCGGACCGCGGCGCCCTGGCCGGCACGGACGTTGATCGCCGGGCACGAACGCGAGGCGCCAAGCGCGACATGGCGCACGATCAGATCGAGCCGCGCGCCGGCCGCGACCTCGATATCGAGACTCAGGCCGCTGGTTCCGCCGGTGGTGATGTTGACCACGTGCAAGGGCTCCGGGTGCTGACCGCGCACCTCCACAACCTGCCGCCAGGTGCCATCGGCGACCGCCCAGCAAGCGCTGATGTCGTTCTCGGTGGCGAGGCGCGTCGCGGTCGCGGCATCTTCGGCGGGCGTGGGCAGGCGCAGCTGCCAATCAGCGGGCCAATCGCCGTGGCCGAGTGAATGGAAGGCGCCATCGACGATCACCAGCGCGCGCTGGGTATGATCGACCAGGCGCCGCAGTTCGGCGCTGGAGAGCGTGCGTGGAACCGCATACGCCGGCGCCGTGAAGGTCTCGCAGCGCACGTAGCGCCAGTCCTCGGCGGCGCTGGTGGGCACGCCCAGCACCGTGGCGCGGGTCCGCGCCACGGTCTTGAGATCGAGAGCCGGGTCAGCCACGGATGAGCCAATCATAGCCGTCACGTTCGAGTTTGAGCGCCAGCTCGGGGCCGCCGCTCTGCTGGATGCGGCCATTGCCGAGGACATGGATGTAATCCGGTTTCACCAGCTCCAGCAGCCGCTGGAAATGGGTGATGAGGATCACGCTGCGGTCCGCACGACGGAAGGCATTGATCGCCGCGGCGACCGATTTCAAGGCGTCGATGTCGAGCCCGGAATCGGTTTCATCGAGGATCGCCAGCTGGGGTTCGAGCACATGCAGCTGGAGGATTTCGTTGCGCTTCTTCTGTCCGCCGGACATACCCGCGTTCAATTGCCGGTCGCCGTATTCAACCGGAACCTGCGACTCGGCGATCTTGCGGCTGAGCAGGGCTGGGAACTCTTTGGCCGAGAGCTCAGGCCGGCCATGGGCCTTAGCCTTGGCGTTGTAGGCCAGACGCAGGAACTCGGCGTTGGCGACGCCGGGGACTTCTACTGGATACTGCCAGGAGACGAACAGGCCCTGGTGCGCGCGGGTTTCGGGATCGAGGGCGAGCAGGTCATTGCCGGCGAACTCGGCCTTGCCGCTGACAGTGTAGCCGGGATGTCCGGCGAGGGCCCGGCCGAGGGTGGTCTTGCCCGAGCCATTGGGCCCCATGAGGGCGTGGACCTCGCCGGCGCCGATGGTCAGCGAGAGGCCGGTGAGGATCTTGGTATCGCCGACGGCGACCTGGAGATTGTCGAGGACGAGCATCAGAATTCGTTCAGCTGGAGAGACGGTTTGCGGGTTTGGGTCAGGGCGATCAGCTCGTTGGCGCAGAAGATCGGCGATAGGGGCATGATCATCCTACGGAGTTTTCGAGTTTGAGGGTCAGCAGCTTGCGCGCTTCAGCGGCGAATTCCAAGGGCAGGACATCGAGCACGTCCTTGCAGAAGCCGCTGACGATGGCCTGCAAGGCGTCTTCTTGGGCAATGCCGCGGGAGCGGAAGTAGAACAGCTGATCCTCGCTGAGCTTGCTGGTCGAGGCCTCGTGCTCGACGACGGCGTCGGAGCGCTGCACGTCGACATAGGGATAGGTGTGGGCCTCGCTGCGCTTGCCGACCAGCATCGAGTCGCAGCAGGTGTAGTTGCGCGCCCCGGCGGCGTTGCGATGCACCTGCACCAGGCCGCGATAGACGTTGGTCGAGCGATCGGCGGCGATGCCCTTGGAGATGATCGTGCTGCGGGTGTTCTTACCGAGGTGGATCATCTTCGTGCCGGTGTCGGCCTGCATGTAGCCGTTGGTCAGAGCCACTGAATAAAATTCGCCGACCGAGCCCTCGCCTTGCAGGATGCAGCTGGGGTATTTCCAGGTGATGGCGCTGCCAGTCTCGACCTGGGTCCACGAGATCTTGGATTTGATGCCCCGGCAGGCCCCGCGCTTGGTGACGAAATTGTAGACCCCGCCCTCGCCGGTCTCTTTGTCGCCGGCATACCAGTTCTGCACCGTCGAGTATTTGATCTCGGCATGATCGAGGGTCACCAGCTCGACCACCGCCGCGTGCAGTTGGTGTTTCGAGGATTGCGGGGCGGTGCAGCCTTCGAGGTAGCTGACGTAGGCGCCTTCGTCGGCGATGATCAGGGTGCGTTCGAACTGGCCGGCTTCGGTGTTGTTGATGCGGAAATAGGTCGAGAGCTCGAGCGGGCAGCGCGTATACGGGGGGATGTAGACGAACGAACCATCGCTGAATACAGCGCTGTTGAGGGCCGCGAAATAATTGTCCGCCACCGGCACGACGCTGCCCAGCCAGCGTTCGATGAGGGCCGGGAACTGGTGCACGGCTTCGCTGAAAGAGCAGAAGATGACGCCGGCATCGAAGAGCTTCTGCTGATGCGTGGTGGCGATCGAGACGCTGTCGAAGACCGCGTCGACGGCGACGCCCGAGAGGCGCTTCTGCTCATCGAGGGGGATGCCGAGCTTGGCGAAGGTCTCGAGGATCTCCGGCGGCACCTCGTCGATGCTGTTGTAGGTCGGCTTGTCGTTGGCCGCGGCCTTATGCGCCGAGAAGTATTGGATCGCCTGGTAATCGATCGGCGGATAGTTGACGTGGGCCCATTCCGGCTCGCGCATGGTCTGGAAGACCTTGAAGGCCTTCAGTCGGAAATTGAGCAAGAACTCCGGTTCGCCGCGGGCGGCGCTGATGGCGCGCACGGTGGCTTCGGTCAGCCCGCGACCGAGCGTGACCGCTTCGACGGCAGTCGAGAAGCCATACTTGTAGGCGTCATCGATCAGTGTCTCGCTCATGGTGCGGCTCCGGATTCGAGGGTGTTCTCAAGCCGGAGGGCGGGATGCAGCCGGCTGTGCAGGGCATCGGTGAGCATCTGGCAGACCGTGGGGATCTGCTCCTGCGCTAAGCCGGTGAAGGTCACTACGACGCGGAAATCATCGTGCAGGCCTTCGATGGCGGCCGTCGCCCCCGGCGCGAATGTCGGCAGCAGCTCGCTGAGCAAGCGATCGACCTGGGCGATCTTCTTCAGCAGCGAAAGCGGTAGCCAGGCTTCATCGGCGGCGCTCCAGTCCTGTTTACGTTTGCGCTGGTAGGAGACTTTTTCCTGCGGCTTGGGCAGGATCCGTACGGCCGGCAGGGCGGCGAGGGCGCGCGCCTGCAGATCGCGGATGAAATCGCCTTCGCGGGGATCGCAACTCGGCGTCAGGGGATCATCGCGCAACAGGCTGTCGATCTGCTCGATGCTCAAACTAGCGGCATCGCTCACTGTCCGACCGCGCGACAACTCGCTGAAGGCATCCATTAGCGGATGGCTGGAGAGCCGTCCGAAAGCGATGAAGCGCGAATCCTCGATGGTGTTGGTAGCCAGATCGATCAGCCAATACAAGCGAGCTTGACCTTCGCCATCCGACACCGCCAGCAGGCCGAGTTGACGACGTGCGGCATCGAGCGGCGCAAAAGCCCCACGGGTGCGCGGCTTTTTCAGTCGGGCAAGGGCTTTCAACGAAAGTGAGGCGGCGGTGGTGGGCATCGGCAGGGGGCTCGTGGGGCAATGGTATCGCCGGGCAGCGGGCAGCAATTTAAGCTCGGATCATCCATCAGTGCATGGAGGTCGCGACGCAGGGTCATGTGGGGCGTGCATGGCTGATGACCGCCATAGGCTGGCGCGCCCATGTTGCGGACCTCTCTAGCTGGTTGTCGATGAGCCTTTTGCGCGCTGGGCTGTGGTTGTCGGCGGGCATCGCCGCCGGGCGCCTCGCGGGCTTCGTTCGCGAGGCGATCCTCGCCCGACGCTATGGCTTAAGTTCCGATGCCGATGTCGCCGTGGTGGTGCTGACCCTCCCCGACAGCTTGCTGAACATCCTCATCGGCTCGGCGATGGCGGCGGCGCTGGTTCCGGCCCTCGCCGCCCAGCGTCAGGTACATGGCCAGGCCGGAGTCGATCGCCTGCATGCGCAGATCGCGGCTTTGGCCGTGGTCCTCGGCGGCCTGCTGACCTGCGCACTGATCGTCGTTAGCCGGCCGTTGGTGCAGATCCTCAACCCCGGCTTGGCGCCAGCGCAGGTGGCGCAGGCCGCCGAGCTGATCGGCGTCGCCCTGTGGGCGGTGCCGTTGACAGTGCTCTCGTCGGTGGTCGGCGCCGGCCTGCAGGAGCGTGAACGATTTGCCTCCACCGCCCTCGGCACCTTGTGGTTCAACGGGGCGGTGATCTTCGCCCTGTTGTTGTGGTGGCAGGAGGGGCATGAGGGGCACGAGGGGCAGGAGATGCTGGTGGCGATGGCCTGGGCGATGATCGCAGGCGCCGCGCTGCGCGTCGGACTGCAGCTCTGCGAGTGGCGCGCCGTCGGCGGTGGCTGGGCGTGGTTGGGCGGTGGCTGGCTGCCCGAGCGGCGCATGGCCGTATCGTACCTGCACATCCTGGCGGCGGGCGGGGCCTTGCTGCTGCTGCCCTTGGCCGGGCGCTGGTTCGCTTCCTTTGCCGGCAGCGGGTCGATCGCCGGCTGGACCTACGCCAGCAAGCTCTTCGAACTGCCGCTGCAGGTGCTGGTGACGGTCTTCGCGACCGCGCTCTTTCCGCGTTTTTCACGACTGCTGGCAGCCGGTGATGAGCCGCGGGCGCGGGCTTTCCTCAACCTCGGCGGACAGGTGGTGCTGATCTGTGCGACGACGGCGGCGATCATTATCGCCGCCCTGGCGCCGGAGGTCGTGGCGGTGGCGTTCCACCTCCCCGCCGCCGATGGCGAGAAGATCGTCGGCTTGCTGCGCTGCCTGCTGATCGCCCTGCCCTTCGCCGGACTCTCGGCCTTGCTACAGGCGTGGTATGCGGCGGATCGCGATACGCGCACGCCCGTGCTCGCCGGCAGCATCAGTGTCGCGGTCTTCTTCGCTGCCGGTTGGCCGGTGATGCAGACCTGGGGTCTGCCGGGTCTGGCGTGGCTCTCAGCGGCGCAATACGTGCTCACCTGTGGCCTGCTGCTGGTGCGCGCAACGGTGCGTCGCTCGCTGACCGCGCGGGCCCTGCTGCCGGTGCTGGTGGCGGGGGGTATCGCCGCCGGCGGCTGCGCCGTTCTTTGCCTCCTTTCCCACACGCCGGCCGAACCTATGGTGCGTCTGCTGCTCGCCGCCGTGGTCGGGATCGTGGCCCTGGCTGCGGGACTGGCGATGGTCCCCGGTATCCGCTCGCTAGCCCAGAAATGATCGCGTCCTGACATGTCGGCCCTGTTGAAGAAACTCATCACCAACGACCCCGCCGTCGCCGCCTACGCCATCGCCAACGGCGTCGGCCGGATCATGGTCGACATCGAACGCCAGGGCAAAGCCGAACGCCAGGCGGGGCGCAGCACGGTGATCAGCGATCACCACATCAGCGATGTCGCGCGCATTCGCGCTGCCGTGCCGAGCGCCGACATCCTCCTGCGCATCAATCCCTGGCATGCCGATTCGCCGGCCGAGATCAGTGCCGGCATCGCTGCCGGAGCCACGCAGATCATGCTGCCGATGGTCAGCGATGCGCACGAGGTCGCCGCCGCCGCCGCCTGCGCGCGTGATTCGGGCATCGGCATCGTGCCCTTGATCGAGACCCCGGCGGCGATGGCGCGCCTGCCCGGCATCGTGCGCGTCGCCGGGCTCAGCGAGGTCTACATCGGCTTGAACGATCTGCACCTCGGCCTGGGCTTGGCCTTCATGTTCGAGATCGTCGCTGGCGGTCTGCTCGACCATATGGCGGGCATCGTCCGTGATGCCGGTCTGCCCTTCGGTTTCGGTGGCATCGCCACCCTCGGTGCCGGGGCCGTGCCCGCCGAGCTGGTGCTGGCGGAACACCGCCGCCTGGGCTCGACGCGGGTGATCCTCTCGCGCGCGTTCTCGCGCGGGGCGACCAGCGTC
This sequence comes from Planctomycetota bacterium, assembly GCA_044353645.1. Taxonomy (GTDB): domain Bacteria; phylum Planctomycetota; class UBA11346; order UBA11346; family UBA11346; genus CAIUVD01. Next base: position 6,829 of record JBILBP010000085.1, read on the forward strand.
GAAGATTTCCGCGCCGCCGATCTGGGCGGCGAACTGCGTCGAATCGACGGCGAATGGACGGCACTTGCGGGAGCCGACCTGACGGCGAAGCACCGCGACCTGCAGGTGGCGGTGCGTCATCATCTCGCGGCTCTCATCAAAGACGTGGAAGCAGCGAAAGCTGGGGAAGCACCCTCGTGCTGAAACGGCTGTTCGATCTGGTGGTGGCGGCGGTGCTCCTGGTGGCGACCTCGTGGATCTTGGTTCTTTGCGCCGTGGCCGTGCGTGCGACCTCGCCGGGCGGGGCCTTGTTCCGTCAGGAGCGCGTCGGGCGTGGAGGGCGTCCCTTCACGATCTACAAGTTCCGTTCGATGCGCGCCGATGCCCCGGCCACCGGGCCGCATTTCACCGCCGCCGGCGATCCACGCATCACCCGCGTGGGGGCCTTTTTGCGCCGCACCAGCCTCGATGAACTGCCACAGGTACTCAATGTCCTGCGCGGTGACATGAGCCTGGTCGGGCCGCGACCGAATGTCTTCCGTCAGCGCGATGAATACACCGCCGAGGAATGGGATGCGCGCAATGCCGTGCGTCCGGGGATCACCGGTCTGGCGCAAGCGTTCTTGCGCTCCGCTGCGACTCCCGAGCAACGCACGATCCTCGATCTCGAATACGCGCGGCCACGCGGCGAGTTCGCGCGTCTCGGCTTCGATCTGTGGATCCTGTGGCTGACGGCGCGCACGGTCATCACTGGTAAAGGAGTCATTTAGCATGTGTGGCATCGTCGCCGCGTTTGGTCTGGGTACGGATCAGGCCTTGTTGGGGCGCATGGCCGAGGTCATCCGTCATCGCGGTCCCGATGATACCGGGCTGTGGGCTGAGGATGGCCTGGGTGTCGGCAACCAACGGCTCTCGATCATCGACCTCGCCGGTGGGCATCAGCCGTTCGTCTCTGACGACGGCCTCGTGGCCGTGGTGCAGAACGGCGAGATTTACAACTACCGCGAGCTGGCCGCGGAATTGCGCGGTAGCGAATTCGCCTGTCGCAGCGGCTCGGACACCGAGGTCCTGTTGCGCTTGTATCTCAAGGAAGGCCTGGGCTTCCTCTCCCGCCTCAACGGCATGTTCGCCTTTGCCGTTGCCGATCGTCGCGATGGCAGCCTGACCGTGGTCCGCGACCGCGTCGGGGTGAAGCCGCTGTATGTCGCCGAGCATCACGGCCGGGTGCTCTTCGGCAGCGAGATTAAATGCCTGCTGGCCGCCGGTGTGCCGGCGCAGGCCGATCAGCGGTCGCTGCACCATTTCCTGAGCTACAACTACGTGCCGCCGCCATTCACCGCTTTCGTCGGCATCCGCCATGTGCTGCCTGGCACGTGGCTGCGCTGTACGCGCAGCGGTATCACTTCCGGCACGTGGTGGGAATTGCCGACCGCTGCCGAGCAGCAGCGCAGCGAAGGCGCCTGGATCGAGGAGTTCAACGACGTGCTCGATGCCGCCACCGCCATCCGTCTACGCGCGGATGTGCCGTTCGGCGCCTTCCTCTCCGGGGGAGTCGATTCCTCGTCGGTGGTCGGGGTCATGGCCCGCCATCTGGCCGCCGCCGGCAAGGGACCGGTGAAGACCTTCACCATCGGCTTCGATGATCCGCGCTTCGATGAGAGCGGTTTCGCGCGCCAAGCGGCCGAGCGTTTCGGCACCGACCATGTCTGCGAACAGGTCGCTTCCGACATGATCGGCCTGTGGCCGTTGATGACCTGGCACAACGATCAGCCGCATGGCGATGTCTCCTTCATGCCCACCTGGAAGGTCAGCCAGGTGGCCTCCAAGCACGTGAAGATGGTGCTCACCGGTGATGGCGGCGATGAGTTATTCGCGGGCTATGACAAGCACCGCGACTTCTTCACGACCGCGAATGCCGACTTGTCGAATGCCGACTTGTCGGAGGCTGATTTCCGCCGCCGCTACTACGAATCGATCACCTTGTTTCCGACCGCG
>JBILBP010000409.1:0-2546 GCA_044353645.1 Planctomycetota bacterium
TGCTGCAAAGTCGCTGGCGAGCAGCGCCCGACGAGCAGCGCCGGGGCTGCCGGCGGAGACCCGAAGTCCGCTCCGCGCAGGACCACCACCTCCGTTTCGAGCGGTGTCCGCCAGCGCAGGATGAGGCCAGCGAGATGCGGTGCGCACCACCCGGAAAGCCCCGCCACGAAAGCTGCCGCGAGGGTGACGCCAAGCCATAGGCGACGACGGTGACGGCCGGCGGAGACCGCAACGTCGCATGAAGACTGAGCTGGCTGAGCTGAAGGCATGGACATGGGCACCGGTTCCGGAAGAAGATCGCACGGCGCAGATCACCTGCAGCACAGCCAAATTTAGGGTGCCACGAGGTTCCTGCCAGCCCTCCTCCTCGGTCGGAGGGCTCAACGACAGGCCTGGTATCATCCGCCCGCGGCCGCTCCCCCAGGGTTGTCGTACGTCATTCCGCTTCTAACCTGTACACCCCTCGCAATCAGGCACCCGGAGCGCCCATGCTGCACCCTCGTGCGACCGCCCAATGCGTGGCCGTCGGCACCTTTCTCCCCGAGCGCCGGCTAACCAATGCCGAGCTTGCGGCGCGTGTCGATACCACTGATGAATGGATCGTTTCGCGCACCGGCATCCGCGAACGGCGCCTGGTCGAACCGGGCACGCCGTGTTCGGTGATCGCCACCGCCGCGGCTCGTGATTGCCTCGCCCGCGCCGGAGTCGGCCCCGAATCCCTTGATGGGATCATCGTCGCGACCATTACCGGCGATCAGCGCATGCCGGCCACCGCCAATATCGTCCAGCATGCCCTGGGCGCGACCCGGGCCTGGGGCTATGATCTGCTGAATGCCTGCAACGGCTTCCTCGCCGGCCTGACCACCGCCGCCGCGATGATCGAGGCCGGTCGCGCCAAGCGCATCCTGGTGATCGGCGCCGATGTGATGAGCTCGATCATCAACCACCATGATCGCAACACCTGCATCCTTTTCGGCGATGGCGCGGGGGCGGTGCTCCTCGAGGCCGGGCCCGAGGACGCCGCCACCGGCGTGCGCGGCTGGGAGATGCATTCCGATGGCGCCGGCGGCGATGAACTGATCCTGCCCTGCACCGGCTCGGCGCCCTCGTCGCCGGGACAGCTGCCGGTGGTCTACCAGAATGGCCGCACGGTGTTCGCCCATGCTGTTCGGCGCATGGCCGAAGTCGCCGATCACTGCCTGACCAGCCAGGGCCTGAGCGGGCGCGATGTCGATCTCATCGTCCCCCATCAGGCCAACATCCGCATCATCGAAGCCACTGCCGAGCGCCTGCACGTGCCGATGTCGCAGGTCGTGGTCAACATCGCCGAGGTCGGAAATACCACGGCCGCGACGCTGCCCCTGGCGCTGGCCCACGCTGCCAGCGATGGCCGCCTGACCACTGGCACGCGCATCCTGCTGGTGGCCTTCGGCGGCGGCTTCACCTGGGGTGCGTGCTACCTGCAATGGGGCCGTGGTCAGGTGCCCGCCCCATGATCGATCGCCTCGATCATTTCCGCTGGATGGTGCTCGCCCGCGCGCTCGATGAGCGCATGGCGGCGCTTTACCGTCAGGACCACATCCGTGGTGGCACGGTCTTCAGCGGCAAGGGCCAGGAGGCGTATTCGGCCGCCGCCGGCCTCAGCCTGCGCCCATGGACAGCCGATACCCCGGGCGATTTCTTCGCGCCGTTGATCCGCGACAGCGCCGGGCGCCTCGCTTTCGGCGAGCCGATCCTCGATGCCGTGCGCACCTATTGCGGCCGCCGCAGCGGGCCGATGCGTGGCCGCGATGGCAACGTCCATCGCGGCAATCTCAGCCTCGGCCAGCTGCCGATGATCTCGCATCTGGGGGCCTCGGTCAGTGTCATCAGCGGCATGCTCATGGCACGGCGACAGCTCGGTACGCTCGCCGACAGCGTCGGCATCGTCAGCCTCGGCGACGGTGCCATGCAGACCGGCGCCAGCCATGAAGGCATCAACGTCGCGGCAGTTGAAGGCCTGCCGTTGATCATCCTCGTGGCTGACAACCAGGTCAGCTATTCGACCTTCAGCAACCGTACCTTTGCCTGCAAGAGCCTGATCGATCGCGCCATCGGCTATGGCTGCGGCGCACACACCTGCGATGGCACCGATTTCGATGCCTGCCGGACCACCGTCGAAACCGCGGTGGCGGCGGCCCGGGCCGGGAAGGGTCCGCAGATGGTGGTCGCCTCCCTGCTGCGTCTCGCCGGCCACGGCGAGCACGACGATAACTCCTATGTCGGTGCCGAGCTGCGCGCGCGCTTTGGCGATTGCGTGACGCTGGCCGAGGCCCGCCTTACTGCCGAAGGCGTGGCCACCGCGCCCTACTGGGAAGCCGCCAAGAGCGCCATCGCCGCCGCCGTCAACCAGGCCCTGTCCGAGCCCGGTCCGGATGTGGCGGCCGAAGACTGGACGGCGCGCAGCGTGAAAAATCTCACGGAATTCCGCGCATGAACCTGCCCGTCCTGACCTACATGGACGCCATCCGCCTAGCGCTCGGCGACAGCCTCGCCGGCGATGCCCG
>JBILBP010000086.1:0-8764 GCA_044353645.1 Planctomycetota bacterium
GGCAACGAGCGCTGCCAGCGCAGCCTGCTGATCGAACCGAATTGCGATTCTGCCTCGATCAACGTTGGGGAGAATCGGGAATCAGTATCGCCGTTAACCGCGGAACATCCGCGAGCCGGACCATGAGATTGTGAACAAGATGATTGACCTTCAACCCGATCCAAGCGCATCCAGAACCGTCAAGGATAAGTACCCACACCCAGAGCCATCCCCTAAAATCAGTAGAAACTACCGGCCCCGGACCAGGATGACATGACAAATCGTTTCTCTGCCGTCGTGCTGGAGAGCAGCCAGGCAGGCTGAAGGTCGCTCACAGTAGGATAGGCCGCCACATGACCATCAAAGAATAACAGATTGGTGAGCGTCCGGTTGCGATGACGGGCCGCCATTCGGCCAATGGCATTGTTGTGCCTCAGAATTCCCCCATCGAACATCATGATGGTGTTCGATGGTTTACTGATTTTCGACAGGGGCTTCCCCGTGAGCGTTGAGCCCGCATTGAAGTCTTCCAAAGGCCAAGGGCAGGGTGAGTTGTTCACAATGGCGTTAGCGGTGTAACTCTGAGTGAAGTAACGATAGGTGCCCGCGCTGGGCTCCCTATATTTCCACACAAAATATCCATTCGCTTCATCACTGGTCGCAAAATTGGCCACCCAGGTTGCTAAGGGACTGACCATAAGCATGGGACCCGAGGCCGGGCACATGAAAACGCTTTTGATCGGTGCCGTCGGCGAGGTCGTGAGCACCGGATAGGCCAGGTCCATGGTGGTGATCAAAAGACCCGGGATGTTGTCGGACGCATAATTCGCGGCCAGCGTGACATTCACATTAGCTGGGGGCAGACAATCATCATTCTGCATGGTATAAGCCACCACGCTCAACCCGATCTGCCGCAGGTTATTCTGACAGCTAGCCGATTTACTGGAATCACTGACGACCTTGACCCCCGCCAGCAGCAAGGCCGCCAAGAGGCTGATGATCGCTAGGACCACCAGCAGTTCGACCAGGGTGAAGGCCTGGAGCCGGGAGGTCAGAATGCTTCGTAGTGCTGAGTGCATACAGGATCAGTATACCCCATCGCTGCACCAAACGTCAAATGTTGGCAGTCCATCGCCATGGCGCGTTCCTTCACACCTGGCCGAGCTTCCGTTCGGGAGTCAATCCCTCGGATCATGCGCAGGGTTATGATTCAGTTGGTACCTTGGAAGTCACGGTAAAAGACAGATTTCAGGTCTTTTGATACATCCCCGGCCATGCCCCCTGGCCAACCAGATGACCGCCGTTTGATAGATTTTCGGGTCTACGGACTTACACCAGTTCTTGGGGCACTATCGGCGTGGCTCGAAGCCGCGCCAGCCTCACTCAAAACGACGGATGTCGGGATCGGTGAAGATATCGGCTTCGTCACGTGAACGGGTGGAAAATGCGCTGATCACCGCCCCCTGCGGTCCGGCGACAAACCAATGCAGGGTGTTCGGTGGCAAAGTGTACTGGCCGCCGGGGGTGAGATGGATGTGCTTGAACATCGTCAGCGTCGCGTGCTTGTCCGCGGGGACCAGGCGCAGGGCGAACTCCTTTTCACCGGAGTCCAGCTTATGGCCGGGGACGAAGAGATGCACTTCACCAAAACGGCAGCGCAAGGTCGCTTCCTTACCAACCTCGCCAGCCACCGGCGGATGCCGATGCTCGGGGCAGATCTGTGCGGGGGTCATCACCAGTTCTTGCGCACAGCAGCGCTCGGTATTGACGTAGACGAGGATCGCCAGGCCGAATTGTTCGCAGCGATCGAGCCCGTAATCAGCGATCTCGAGGGTCGCGGCTTCGGTGGGCATGACCACCACGCCGGCGGCCTTGAGGGTCCTGACCGCGGCATGGCGACGTTGATCGTGGAGCGTTTCGCGCAGTCGCTGCATCACGGGATCGGTGCGCGGCAGGCCGGTGATCGCGGTTATCAAGGCCAGCGGGCCACGGGCCTGCAGGTCACGCCAACGTTGCGCCTGCGGGTCGTCGGCTTGTGGCTGCCAGGCACAGGCATCAAGGAGATGACGGAAGATGGCCGTGGGATGCACGCCTTGGGCGAGGCACAGCCGCGCCGCGCCGACAACCCGGTCATCAGCCGCCAGTTTGCGCCAGGGATCGCGCCCCACGCGCGCCACCGGATCATGCAGCCGGCGATTGCTGTAGCGTTGGAGCAGGTCTTCGACGAGGTCGCGGTTTTCACGGCGCAAGCGCGCGCGTTCGACTTCGCTCCGCCCATGCGCCCGGGCCAGGGCTTCGGCGGCCTCGAAACCGGCACTGCGCACCGAGGAGGCCAGCTTACTATCACTGACGCATTCGGCGATCGTAGTATAGCCCTTGCGAGCGCCGCTGTAGGCGAGACTGGCGTGGGTCAGGTTGTGCAGGTAGAGCTTTTGCCGGATGATGAGTTCGAAGTCTTCGGCAGCATCAATGCCCCGTACCGCCGGCACCGCCCCGCGGAACGCCGCACGCTCGACCGGCAGGTTGCCATAGGGCTCGACGGCGATGTCGAGCAGGTCCGCGTCGGCTTCCGGGGCGGGGATCATCTTGCCGATCGAGGTGCGCACGAAACCCAAGCGGTCCGCCGCCCGCACATCAACCTCTGCGACTGCCGCCCGTAACTGCTCATGCGCATCCAAGCCGTTTTCGCAGACCAGGATATCCAGCGGTCGCGACCCACGCGACTGGGCCGCGGCCGCGAGGAGCCCGCCGAGGCATGGAAGAGCGCTCAAACCCACCGCCGTCGCCACCAGATCGGCACTTGCCAAGACTGCCGCCACCGCCGCCCGGTCATCGCCATGCAGGGCTCGCACCGGCGCGACCATCACCGTCGACGAGCCCTCATTATCGACCTCAGTCACCTGATACCGACGGCGCTGATTCACCGCCTCGACGAGGGGTTGATTAACGTCGACAAACACCACTTCCCAACCCGAGGCGGTAAACAGTGGGGCGACGAAACCACGTCCGATGTTTCCGGCACCGATCTGGACAAGGATAGGCATGGACATCTCGCTTGAGGAGTAGGAAGCGCGCTAGCGAGTCGCCAGCGGTAGGCAGGAAGCTCTGAGCCTATGCCGTGCGCAAGCAAACAAAACGACCCCCGGCGGAGTACTCGCCGGGGGTCAGGATCGCCTCCTCGGCGTGATCCTTGAAGAGAATTTAGGGAATCTTGACCGAGGCCTGGTTCTTGGCGTTGAAGGTCGCCAACAGCCGGCGGGTCAGGATCATGCTGGCCGCGGGATCCTTGACCTGTTCGATCATGATCGTCTCCTTGTTCGGGCCGGCCGCGATCATGGTCTTCGACAAGGGCAATTCCTTGGCCCCGGCGGCGAAAGTGTTGACCGATTTCGGATCAGCGAGCAAGTAGATGCGTTCTTTGCCGTTGCTCTGCTTTTCGCGAAACTCGGCATAATAGTCATAACTGGCAACATCGCCTTGGACATAGATGTCACCGACCTGGCGCGGCTCACCGCACCCGACCAGCGTCAGCATCACCATGGCTAAAAAGATAGTTACGTAAGAAGCGGGGATTGAAGGAAGGGCAACGCGCATGATATCTCCGGCGTAGGTGTGGCGATATCATGCACCCTGTTCGCAGGTTCTGATCAACCTTTGATGAAGATTTGATGAAGGAGCAACCCTCAGCGCCGACGGAAGCGCAACAGGGCCAGAAGCCCGGCGAGGCTGAACAAGCCCATACCCGACCCCGTACCGCAATCACCGCCGCGGTTGGATTCGGCACGGTTCACCGTAGATCCGTGGGGCGGCAGCGGTGGCTGCTCGTTGTCTGCGGCCTGGGCCTGGGCCTGGGCCTGGGCCGCAAAAGAGGTCTCAGCGGCGGTCGACCCACGTACGAGGCGCACCGGCACAGTACTCCGATTGTACAGCCAATAGCCGCTACCGGTGGTCAACGAGGTCGTACGCGCGTAGCTCGTCCCGTTCCAGGCCCACGGTCCACCGCTATCGGCAGCAGTACCGAATACCTGCTCGCGCTGATCGGCACGCAAGCGCACGCCGACGGTTGTTTCCAGGCTGCAGTTGGCCCAACCATGAACCGTGCTCACGGTGGTGCCGTCGGTCACCGGCGGGATTCCGAAGAACGTCCAACCGGGGGCCAGCTCGATGGCAAAGGGCATGGCCACAGCCGGAACTTCTGTGGGCAAGCTCAGCGGCGTGACGCTCGCCAGCCAGACGGCATGCCAGGGACGTGTGGTGACCGACGGCAGGGCTGGCAATTCGCCGTACCGACCTGCTTTTTCGGCTTCATCCCACCAGAAGCCCCGCGATTCGCTCGACGGCCGGCTGGCAAGGAGGTCGGCAACGGCTTCAAAATTACTGCTCGAACCAGGTAGAAATGAGGCGTAAACGGTATTCGCCGGCCCAGAAACCGGGATCACCGGCGGCGGAACATTGACCAATACTGGGGCTACGACCTTCAACGATATGTCACGACTCGTAGATTTTTTACTATCATCCAAGGTGAGTGTGAGTGAGTAGTCTCCGATCTTGGTCGGAATACCACGCAAGGTTCCCCTGCTGGGGCCACTGACGGTGAACTCCAATCCATCGGGCTTAGTCCCGAGGATCGTCACCTGCACATCCTGTGGGGTCTCGGCATCATCGCTGGTGAACAGAGCTTCGAAATTCTGTCCGGCAATGGCCAGAAGCGCAATCGGGCCCTGTTCACTGCGATTGTTTCCAACCGTGCTGACCAGCACCGGCGGCGTATTGACCACCGACGGGATACTGACGGTGCTGGTGAACGTGAGCTGCGCCGTCGCACCGGAACTGTTACTGACCTGCACGGTAAAGGTATCGTCGCCGTTGAAGCCAACCACTGGCGTATAGATATAACTGACCGTGCCGCCCACATTCATGCTGGTGGCCAACGTGCCCTGCGCCGGCGGCGTCAGGACCGTCCACGTCAGTGCTGCGCTATTATCATCAGTGGCACTGAGGGTCAGGGGATACGCCGTTCCGCCGTACACGGTTCCGAGCGCTGTCTGCGTCGGACTAGTAATCACCGGCGGATGATGAACGTCAACCGCCACCTGCGTCGGCAGGCTCGCCGTCAAGCCATTGGCGTCAGTGACGGTGATGGTGAATTCGTCGTGGTAGTTGACCAGGGCGGTCGTATCCGGCGTATAGGTGAGGGTGACCTGAGAATATCCCGTCGACGAAGTCGTCGCAATGATCGCACTGCTGACAGCGGATTCAGCAGCAGGGACCTGATCCGAAATGTGAATGATGCTTACATTCACCGAGCCTCGCCGCAGCGGGACATCGCTCACGCTGACGGTCAAAGTGTCATTCCAGACGCGATCGCTCTTGATTGTATCGACATCTGCATCGCGCACGACGAAGGTAGCGATGAGCGGTTGTTGCGCCCGGGAGTCGATCCTGAGACCTGACGCGAATTCGTTGTAATCACTGCCCCAGATCGGAGCCGAATTACCGTAGACGGTGACGTCATCCGCAGAGCTCAGGTCGCCGAGATCATCCTTAGCGGCTATGGAAAAATAGTGCGGACCAGGGGACCATTGCAAATTAGTAACATACAGAGTGTTGGAAAATTTTTCATTCGCGTCGGCATCCCCCCATTCGAAATGCACGCCATGGATATCGGCCGGACCGTCGTGGAATTGATCACGGTCATCGAGCATGCCAAAGCCGGTCACTTGCCCGTCGAGGTCCTGCGCAGTCACCAGGAATTCTGCCGTGGTATCACCGGGATTGATCACTGCCACCAATGGGGCGCGATCAATTTGCGGACGGGAATTGGCGGTGAGGGTTATTTTAACCGCACCATGACCGAGGCTGAAAGGGGCCGTGCCACCGAAGTCCTCACTTGTAACCAAGATCAAATCACCAGGAAGATTTCCTCCGGTCCCATCCCATAGGTGATACTCGAAGATCGGGGTAGAGTCTCTCAGATTGCCTCTGGGAATCACGCGCAGGATATCAGTGGATCCGAGGAGCACGCCATTTGCCAAGGTTCCCGTGGGCAACGATAGGGGCACCCATTGCGTATTCGACAGATCACGGCGCTGTAAAGTGAAATCGGCGGTATTGCAGTTCGTGAGGAGGACGCCAAAGGTCGTGAGACTCGTGAGACTATCGTCGGGGTCACTCGCCTGCGCTGAATTCACCAGATCCCAGACCTTCAGCTCCAGCGCTTTGACACTCTGAGAATCCAAGGCGTAGGACGTAGTCTTGGACAAGGGATTTCCCCCAGAGCCGATTTGAGTGTCACCCCGATTCCAAGCCGGCGCATCATTGACCGGAGTGATGGGCACCCTCAGGGTACGACTCTCGAATGAGAACGACGTCGGGTCACCGCCGTATTGTCCTGGCTCTGCCGAAGGATCATTATTCACCGTCGAGACACCTGACACCCTAATATCATCAACCGCTCGGAACGTGAGTGTTGCCTCCGAGGGATTCAGGACGTTGCTGAAAGGGATAAAACGTAGCTGTTCCGATAGATGAATGTTGCGTACGGAATCTTCCGACACGTCGCTGATGGGGACCCAAATCGACCCGACACGATTCCAATATTCCCAGGTCCCCGGTCCAGATATCGCGGTTACGGAAATTCCGTGGACGGTATCGACAGTTCCTGAAAATGGGGTTGAGTACGGGTAGCTTCCGCCCAAGTGCCAGACCTGCATACCGCTGGTGAAAAGATCGTTGTTTAAACTGAAGGGATCAGAGACAGCACTCTCTCTGGCGACCACTTCAGGCAACCTCAACCCCAGATTATCATTAGAAAAATCGATAGTTGGCGCGAATCCGTCCTGCGCAGCCAAGGGCAGACTGATCGCCAAGGCCATCAAGGTCGGCACAAAATAAGAAGCAACGAAGGAAAGGCTCTGCATGAAAGAGCAACTTAGACGATAGCGGTATCAGACAATCAGCAAATCTGCAAAAAACTAACGAACTAGCAAATTTTCTATAGGCGATACCACATCCGGCGCACTTGTTCTAACCCCGTTGCAGCGCGAAGCGCAGAGCCCCTTCAAGGATGGGCGAGCGAAAGATGAAACCGGCCTGCAAGGCTTGACGAGGAACGACGCGCAGACTCGGGAGCAACAGTTCCTCTCCCATCTGGCCCAACAGCAAGCGCACCGCCCAGCCCGGAAAGGGAATCGCGGCCGGGCGATGCAGGACGCGGCCGAGGATCTCGGCGAAGTCGCCTTGGCGTACAGGTTCCGGGGCGGTGGCGTTGATCGGCCCCGACATCCGCGCCTCGAACAGCGCATGATGGATCAGTCCGACGAGATCATCGAGCTCGATCCACGACAGCCATTGATTGCCACCGGCAACCGGACCACCGAGTCCGAACTTGGTCGGTGTCAGCAATTGCTTGAGCGCCCCGCCGGTGGACGAAAGGACCATGCCGATGCGCAGATGCACGACACGGATGCCGGCCTGGCGCGCCGGCTCGGCGGCGGCCTCCCAAGCACGTACGACCTCAGCGAGAAAACCGCTGCCCGCGCTGGGCGTTTCTTCGGTGCACTCATTTTCGCCCTGGGGATAGACATTGATGCCCGAGGCGATGATCAGCGTGCGCACCGTGCCGGGGTTGCGGGCAAGGGCCTCGGCGATCAGGCGCGTGCCGGCGATGCGGCTGTCGCGGATCTCGGCCATGGCCGCCGACGTCCAGCGCTGAGCGACGGTCGCGCCCGCGAGATGCACGATGGCATCACACTGGCTGAGGCCGGCTTCGTCGAGTCGTCCCCGCAGCGGATCCCAACTGATCGAGTCGACGGTCTCTGCGCGACGCGTGAAGGGCCTGACGTGATGACCGGCGGTGGTCAGGAACGGGATCAGTTCCCCGGCCACCAGCCCGGATGCGCCGCTGATGCCGACCGTCAGTCGCGGCTGCGCACGGAACAGATGCTGGCGTTCGAGATCGCGCCGCGTGCGCTCATGGCGCCAAGCAAAGGTCCGCCGCAGATCCTGTGCCACCACCCAATCGACGACCCCCGACACCGGCCCACCTGGGGGCGTATAAGTCACCGCATCGGTGAGCACCACCCCTTCTGGACTGTCGACGAAACGATGTTCATGATGCCACGCCGGAAATGGTCCGCTGATCTGCTCGTCGGTGAAACCATGCGGAGCCTGCACTGCCGAGTGGCGCGCCAACCAACGCCGACGACACGGCCCGACCGGTACCGACAGCTCGACCTCGCTGCCCTCGGCCAAGGGCGCGTTGCGGACGACGCGGATCCCGGCCGCCGGCGGGACGAGCCGCTGCAAGGCCCCCGGCGCGGTGTGCCAAGCGAAGACCTCCATGGCGGTGGTTGCCGGCAAGACGCTGGTATGCAGATAGGTCGCCATCGGGGTGCTCCTTAGAAGAGACGGGTCTGCGCGGACTCCCCGGCGTAGCGCGCCAGGTAGCCTTTCACGCGCATCTTGCGGGCGGTATTGTCGCTGCTCATGTAGCGGATGCAGCCGAAGATCGGGCGCTGCGGCGCCCATGGGCGATCGAAGCGTCCCAGGCACCACATAATGCCGCTGTAGCTGTTCGGATTGCGGCCATCGAGGGCATAGCGGTTGTTAAGCTCGATCATCGTCGCCAAAGCCTGCCGCGGACTTGCCGACCATTCGAGGATCTTCTTCGCCCACAACATGCGCAAGTAATTGTGCATGCGACCCTCGCTCAGCAATTGGCGCTGGGCGGCATTCCATAACGGATCATGGGTCTGGCTGGTGGCGAACTCGGCGAGCGTATAGC
>JBILBP010000087.1:0-8749 GCA_044353645.1 Planctomycetota bacterium
GTTATGCGGCGGTGGTGGTAAACTCCGCCTTCACCGGTCCGGAATCGACCAGCGACTGGTTTGATCCCATCCGCGGCGCATTTTCCGTAGGTCATAGCTGGATGTACGAAGACCTGCAGCCGCTCACGGATCGTCTGGAGTTGCGCCTCGGTGTTCGCACGCAAAAACGTTGGGGCTCGGAAACAGCGGACTACACGCGCAAGAGCGAAGTTGGTCCGGAATCCTATGTGCGCTACCAGCGCAAGCAGACCAATGCATTGTCCTGGTGGTTGCAGGGCGAGGTCTTCACCGAGTTCACCGATGTCACCCATGTGCAAGGTCTCGGCACCGCGGCCCTGACCCTGACCCTGAGCAAGCCGATCACTATCGACCTGCGCCTACGAGCTTATTACGAACATCATCCCAGAGATGTGCCCAGCGATCAGTCGCGTAACGGCTACGATCATCTCGGTCTGCGTCAGGAATCGCTCATCGGCATCACTGTCGGTTGGTGAGCGTATCCGGGCTCCTGGCACGGAGCGTGCGTTGTGGTTTCGATGAAGAGGGCTCGGACATGCGGTGGTGTCAATTGCGACGTTGGTGTGGTCTTGCGTGGCTGCTCCTGGCCCCGGTGGCGATGCTCCCAGCGGCGAGCCTGTTCACCGCCGAAACCATGGCCGACGGTACGCTGTATTCCGATTCGGTGGCTCGCCGGCAGGGTGACCTGATCACCATCCTGGTTCAGGAAAGCACCTCGGTGAGCGAAAAGAACAAGACCACCGCCAAGCGCGACAACACCTTGTCGGCGGCGGTGAACATGCTGCCGTATTCTTCCGAAATCCCTCAGACGGCCGGGAATTCCGCGGATCGCCTGCCGGCGGTGTCCGCCCAGTCGTCGAAGAACTTCCAAGGCCAGGGGGATTACGAGGCCACCGGCGAGGTCAAGGCGACGATCACCGGCCGGGTTCTCGATGTACTCGATAACGGCAACTTGGTGATCGAAGGTCGGCGCGCGGTGCGCGTCAACAACGATACCAAAACCATCCTCATCACCGGCATCATCCGCACCTCCGACATTCGCAGCGACAACACCGTGCTCTCGGAAAAGCTGCATAACTTCCAAGTCTCCATCGTCGGCGAGGGGCCCCTGACGCGCTCGCAGTCGGAAGGCTTTCTTGGCCAGATCGCGGACATCCTATGGCCTTTCTGATCCGTTGGCTGTCACTACTGGTGTGCTGTGCAGGCCTCGCTTGGACGGCGGAGGTGGCGGCCGACCTTGCTGGCGTGCGCCTCAAGGATCTCTGCGAGATCGACGGCGTCCGCGAGAACCAGCTGCACGGCATCGGCGTGGTCGTCGGCCTCTCGGGTACCGGCGACAAGACCGCCGCCACGGTGCGCATGCTCAAGCAGATGCTCGCGACTAAGAATCTCAGTTTCACCGAATCTGATCTCGAATCCAAGAACATCGCCATGGTCGCGGTCACCGCTGATCTGCCGGCGTTCAAGCGCAACGGCGATCGCCTAGCGACGCAGGTCGCTTGCGTTGGCGATGCCGCCAGCCTCAAGGGTGGCATCCTCTTGCAGACGCCGCTCTCGGGCGCCGATGGCCGGTTCTATGCCGTCGGCCAAGGGCCGGTTTCGATCGGCGGTTTCGGCAATGCCGGCCCCGCCCAGGGCGGCGGTGGCACCAACCATACCAACATTGAGACCGTCGCCCTGCTTTCGCAGGGCTCGATCGTCGAACGTGAAGTGCCGATGTCGGTGCTGATGGGCGATCGCTTGCAGATCAAGCTGCGCAATGCCGATTTCACCACGGCGAGCCGCATCGCGCGGCGTTTGGCGCGTGAATTCGGCGCCGAACGAGTGATCGCCACCGACGCCGAGATGGTCTCCCTGTTGTTTCCCGACAAGCCTACCGAGACGCAGCTGGTCGAGACGGTGGCGGCGGTCTTCGATCTGCGCGTCGAGCCCGACCAGAAGGCCCGCGTGGTCATCAACAGTCGCACCGGCACGGTGGTCGCCGGCAAAGATGTGCGCATCAGTCCGGTGGCGGTGAGCCACGGCGGGCTCAGTTTGCGTGTGCAGCCGAAGGCCGTGACCAATCCGCTGACGCAGGCGAAAACCATCGAATGGATCGATCCGCAGACCAACCTGCGCTCGCCGAAGCCGCCGGCGGGCACCGTGCCGCCGATCGTTCCCGGAAGCCTGAGCGTGCTCGAAGGCGCTACCGTCGAGGACATCGCCAACGGACTTAATGCCCTCGGCGCCCGCCCGCGCGACCTGATCGCGATTTTCCAGGCGATCCAGGGTGCCGGTGCGCTGCACGCGGAATTGATCGAGCTGTGAGCACGGTCCCGCAGGTCGGCGCAGCGGCTACGCCGGGCACGCTCGGTGATGAGGCCGGTAAAGCCAGGCTGAAGAAGGTCGCGCAGCAGTTCGAAGGCATCTTCCTTCAGGAATTGTTCAAGGGCCTCGAGCGCGAGCCGGAGGAAGGCGACCTGCTCGGCGACAGCCAGGCGAGCCAGATGTTCAATCAGTTGCACCATCAAGCTTTGGCCGACAAGGCCGCCGGTGGTATGGGTATCGCCGATCTGATGTACCACGAATTGGCGGCCAAGGCCGGTCTCACGACCCCGCCGGCAGCCAGGAAATAGCTTCGTCAATCGGCACGGTAAGCGCGTTGTGTCTCGCCGAGGTGCTCGGCTATGACTCCCAATCATCAGGCAATCTTCACTCAGCTGCGCGATCATCTCGATGTCGAGCTGGTAGCGCATCGCACCCTGCTGTCGCTTGCCGAACGCAAGCAGCACGACCTCGTGGCGAGCGACATGGCCGGCTTCACGCGCGTGCTCCAGGAAGAGCAGGTAGCGCTCAACGAGGCCGGTCGCCTGCGCCTGTTGCGTGAGCGCCTGCTGCGGGCGGTGGCGACGGTCTTGGGCGTGGTCCTCCCCGAGTTGCGGCTCTCGCTGCTCCTGGAAAAACTCCCCGAAAGCGTGCGTGCGGAATTGGCCCGCCGGCAAGTCGAGCTCAAGCAGCTCCTCGAGCGCCTACGCCTGATCAACGAACGGAACCAGGCGCTGATCCGCCAGGGCCTGGCTTTCACCCGCGAATTACTGAGCGCGGTTCTCGGCAGCACCACGGCACCAGCCTATGATCGGCGCGGCCTGTCGGGCTATGCGCCGGCCAGCCGCGGTTCGCTGGTGAATCTGGCAGGGTGATCAACCATGCCTGACAGCCTTCTTACTGGGATGAGTGCCTTGACCGCCCAGCAGCGGGCGATGGAGGTCACCAGTCACAATCTCGCCAACGCCACGACGCCCGGCTATTCGCGTCAGCGCGTCGATCTGCAGGCGGCCCGTCCAGAGAATTCCCATCCTGGCCAGTTCGGTACTGGGGTCGACATCGGCGCCGTCCGGCGGATGGTCGATGACCTCGTTGATAACCGTCTGCGCAATGCCGAGGGCGAGGCCGGGCGCCTCGCCAATCTCAAGCAGAATCTGTTGGTGGTCCAGCAGGCCTTCAATGAGCCGGGCGAGAATGGCCTCTCGGCCCTGATCGGGCGGGTCTTCGCCTCCTTTGACGATCTCGCTAGCAATCCGGAATCGGTGGCCATCCGCGCCACCGTCACGCAGGAGCTGGAGACCTTCACCGCGACCACCGCGGATCTCGGCAAGCGGCTGCAATCGGTGCGCGATGATCTGGGTTCGTCGTTGAGCACGGACCTCACCAAGGTCAATGACCTGACTTCCTCGATCGTGACCCTGAACCAGCAGATCCGCATCCAGGTTAATATCGGCAACAAGCCCAACGACCTGCTCGATCGCCGGCAGCAGCAGCTTAATGAGCTGACCAGCTACATCGATATCAAGGTGCGGGTCAATCCCCAGGACCAGTCGGTGCAGGTCGATCTCGGTGGACGTCTGCTGGTCAGCAACGATCGCGCGGAAGTCCTTTCGGCCAAGTCCACCGACAACGGTGATCTGACGATCGTCGGCGCCGCCGGCATCGGGTATGAGGTCACCGGTGGCAAGATCGGTGCGACCTATGATCTGCACAAGGCTATCGTGCCCGGGGTCATCGCACAGATGGATGAGCTGTCGGCGACCATCGCTCATGAAATGAATGCGCGCCACGCAACCGGGGTCAGCAATTCCTATCGCGCCAATGCCTTCGTCGGCGAGTACACCGTGCCGCCGACCCAGACCGGGATGGATCTCGATTCGCTGACTCTGATTCCCAGTGCGGCTGGTCAGCCGGGGATACCCAAAGCCTTCCTGCCCGATTTCACCGACGGCAAGGGCACACTGACGAGCAGGAACCTGACCATCAATGTGCTCAATACCGCCACCGGCGTGGCTCAGAAATACACCTTGAAATGGAACCCGGCGGTGAATGGCGGCAGTCGCAGCCTGGATGATCTGGTCTCGGCGATCAACACCGGCACCGGCGGCGGCTTCACCGTGTTCCCGCCCAACAGCAATGGCGTCGCCGGCCTCAACGCCCAGAAGACCCAGGTCGATGGCGGCTACCGTCTGCAGTTGTCGACGGTCGGCACGAGTACCTCGGTCGATTTCAGTCCGGCGCTCGATCTCAAGCCTGCCGCCAGCGCCTGGACGGGTACCGGCACCGTTGCGATCAACGGCACCATCGCCCCGGCGATCGCCTCCAATCGCCTGTCCTTGACCGTTAATGCCAGCGGCACGGCCCTGGATCTCAGCTATCGCAATCCCGCCAGCGGGGCGACGGTGGCCCTGGGTTCGGCCCCCATCCCCTTGGTGGGGACCTCAGCCACCGTCATCAATGGCATCTCGGTCAGCGTCAATGCTGGTAGCTACCGTGCCGGAGATCGTTTGGGCCTGGCCCTCGACGCCAGCGGTGCGGTGGTGAATTCGGCTACCGGCATCGCCGGCACCGAGAATGTAGTCAGCACCTGGAATGCCGGCGATGCCGGAATGACGGTGAGTGGTCGCTATACCAACACCTTGTCGGATCCGACGCATCCTTGGTCGATGAAGGTGATCACTCCCGGTATCATCGGCAATCGTCCGACCCTGGCGGCGCCCAACAATCCGCCGGTGGTGCAGTTCACCTATTGGACCGGTAGCGATGCCGCTCCGGTGCAGCAGGTGGTGACCAAGACGCTGGATGACACCTTGCCCGCCGGGACGCCGATTACCTTGAGTGATGGCGTGTACGTGGCCTTCAGCGCCGGCAGCCTGACCACCGCCAATCGCCAGGTGTCGTTCACCGTCGATGGCCAGCCTGATCAGGCCGAGCTCCTGCCTGCGCTGGGCATCAACGGCCTGTTCAGCGGTGGAGAAGCTGCCGCGACGCTGAGCGTCGCGACGCGCATCGCCAAGGATCCGAGCCAGCTGGGCTTGGCCAGGACGCGCAGTGAAGGCGACAATTCCAACATCGTCGCGTTGTCCGATGTCCGTAAGCTCAAGCTCTTCTCGGCGAACAGTTTCACCCTCGACGATTTCTACCACGGCCTGCTGACCACGGTCGGTGTGCAGATCCAGCAGACCACGCGCCTGGCTGAGAATCAGGACTCGCTGAAAGCGAGCTTGAACAATCAGCGCGAACAGCTCTCGGGAGTCAACATCGACGAAGAAGTCGGGCGTCTCATCCAGCAGCAGCAGGCGTATTCAGCGGCTGCCAAAGTTGTCTCGGCGGCGCGCGACAATATCCAGACGCTGCTCGAAATCCTCAGATAAGTGGAGTTTCACCATGGATCGCGTGACCAGTAATTCCCTCGCCTCATCGATTCTCGGCGCCAATCAGCAGACCCTTTCCCGCCTGGCGACTTACCAGCTGCAGCTCGCGACCAACAAGAAGCTCAATCAGATCAGCGATGATCCGGTGGCAGCGAAGCAGTCCCTGCGCTTCCGCGCCGAGGGCATGCAGGTTCAGAAGTACCTCGATAACATTGACAAATCGACGTCGTTCATGAGCGCCACTGATCAGTCGCTGAGCGAGATGACGAACCTGATGGATGAAGCGAAATCATTAGCGGTGCAGGGGGCCAACGGCACCCAGGATGCCGCCAGTCGCAAGATCATCGCCTCGGGGGTCGATTCGCTGCTCTCGCGTCTGGTCGATCTTGCCAATACCGTGCATGATGGGCGCTTCCTCTTCGGCGGCACGACCACCGTTCAGCCGCAACCGCCATTCACTCGTAACGCCGCCGATAACGGAGTCGATTATGGAGGTAATCTCGACAGCTTCAACGTTAAGGTTGGTCCGAATTCAGAAGTGCAGGTGAACACTGACGGTTATTCGCTGTTCAAGGGCACCCAGGACGTCTTTCATACGCTTTATCAGCTGCGCGATGCCCTGAATCAGAATGATCCGACGACGGTCAATGATCTCATCTCCGAAGTTGATGGCGCGCATGACCAGATGAATGCCATCCAAGGTGGCATGGGCGGGCGCTTGCAGCGTCTGGATCTGGCGCGCAGCCAGCTGGAAAGCACCCAGGTGCATCTCGGTGAATTGGTGAGCAGCGCCGAGGACGTCGATCTGACCGATGTCATCACCAAGATGAAGCTGGCCCAAACGGCGCTTGAAGCAGGACTGCAATCAGGGGCGAAAGTGATGCAGACGACCTTGCTCGATTATTTGCGCTAAGTAATTAGTTTCCCAGTTAACAACCTCTTACCGTGACTCAAGACCCGCATTCACCGCCCCGGCTTGGCTATGGTGCTTCATGGCAAGCCATGTTATAAGCCTCCCGTCATGCGGCGCATTGCCCTTATTAGCGACATTCATAGCAACATGGCGGCATTGAATGCTGTCTTGCGTGACATCGACTCGCAACATATCGATAGTGTTTATTGTTTGGGTGATGTCGTTGGTTACGGCCCAGAGCCAGTCGATGCCATGGGTACGGTCCTCGACATCTGCGATCCGGGCCGGGTTATCTGCGGGAATCATGATCATGCCTCGATCTACGAGCCGATCGGTTTCAACTCCGAGGCCCGTCAGGCGGCGATCTGGACCAATAAGATGATCAAATCCGGCCCTTTGGGTTTTCTGAGCGGAAAATACAAACGCTGGAAATGGCTGAAGAGCCTGCCGAGCTCGTTTATCGAAGGTAGCGTGCTCTATGTCCATGCTAGTCCTCGCAATCATATGGAGGAGTATGTCCTCGAAGAGCACACTCTCGGTCGCAGCTACCTCGGTGAAGACCCGCAGCAGCTCCTCGATGACAATTTCGCCTTGGTCGATCACACCTGCTTCGTCGGCCATACGCATCGTCCCGGGGTCGTGACCGGCGATGACTACAACTGGCACGGCTTGCGGGCCCTCAACTACCGTTGGACCATCGATGAGCGCAAGACGATCATCAATGTCGGTTCGGTGGGCCAGCCTCGCGATAGCGATCCGCGCTCGTGCTATGTCATTTTCGACGGTGAATCGATAGAATGGCGGCGGGTCGAATACGATGTCGAAGTCACTCGTAAGCTGATTTATGAAAACCCTCATCTCGGCAATCACCTCGGTGATCGTCTTCTTTTAGGGCGTTGAGGCTCTTCAGCGCGGCCCGTCCCGGCGGCTGTTTTCCGCCTCTTGCAACCAACGTTTCGTTGAGTAACTTTCTCCCCCTCGCGTGCGTCCAGCATGTGAGGCAAGGATTTGACCATGCCCAAGATGAAAGCACACAAGGCCAGTAAGGGCCGGATCAAGCTCAGCCCAACCGGCAAGCTGATCCGCACGCAGTGCAACGTCCGCCACTTGCTGACGCATCGCAGCCCCAAGCGGCTGCGCAATGCCCACAAGATGACCACGACGACTACTGCCGGCTACCTGCGGATGGCCCGTTTCATGATGCAGGCCGGTCAAGCGTAAGCTGACCCAGCGCATCTGTTTTTCCAACCCAAGTAGATCCTCGGCACCGCCGGCGATCTCTCCGCTGCCGAACTATTAGAGTCAGCGGGCTAGAAGAAAGAGAGCACCACATGCGTGCCACGAATGGCGCAGCCCGCCATCGCATGATCAAGCGCATCCAGAAACGGGCGCGCGGCTACCACAGCGGTCGTCACAAGATGTACCGCGTTATGTGCGAAGCCCTCCGTCGCGCTGACGTACAAGCCTTTGCCTCACGAAAGCAGAAGAAGCGCACCTTCCGTAGCCTGTGGATTAAGCGCATCTCAATCGGCTGCCGCGAACTTGGTATCACCTATAGCCGCTTGATCTCAGGCTTGCAGAAGGCTGATATCCGTCTTGATCGCAAGCAGCTCAGCGAGTTGGCGGTCAACCAGCCCGAGGCCTTCAAGCACGTCATCGAACAAGCGAAAAAAGCCCTCGCCGCATAATTCGTCTCGTCTGCTAAAGACCCGCAAACCACCCGGTGCGATTCGCATCGGGTGGTTTTATTGGCGGATAAAGAAGTACTTGCGTAATAATAGTAGCATGATCATCATGCGATTATGGTACTAGAAAATAAACTAAAACGTGATGCGATCATCTACGCCGCCGCCGATCGCTTCGCTGCCAGCGGCTTTGCCAACACGCGCATCAGCGACATCGCTAACCTCGCGGAGATCGGCAAAGGGACCGTCTACGAATACTTCAATGACAAGGAGGCCTTGCTGCTCGAAACCTGTCTGTGGTGCTGCAAAGTCAGTCAGGACAGCGAGACCGAATTCATGCAGCAGGTCGATGCGGCAAATCCGGTCATGGCATTGTCTCGCCTGATGCGGGCCATCCTGACCATGGCGCCCCTGCATTCCTTATCCTACTCGCGACTGTTTTTCGATCTATGGGC
>JBILBP010000410.1:0-2525 GCA_044353645.1 Planctomycetota bacterium
GCTAATCGCTCGCCCCGCAGGCACGACCTCTGGGGTATACTGATCTCGTTCCTCCCCCACTCCATCCCCCCGCTACGATCCCCCTTCTCCTTATGGCTAAACTCGGTGCACTGGAAGATGGCGAACTCAAAGGCATCCGCAAAGCGGCGGCCTTCATGCTTTCGCTCGATCCCGCGGCAGCCGCCATGGTCATGCAGAAGTTCAGCGATCGCGAAGTGAGCATGATCTCGGAGGAGATGACGCGCATGGGCGAGCTGCGCGGTGCCGATTCGGAAAAGATGCTCAAGGAGTTCAGCTCCCTCACCGGCGGTGATCGCACGACCATCGAACCGATGCTCCAGGAGATCCTCGAGCGCGCCCTCGGCAAGGAGAAGGCCAAGGAACTACTCGACAAGATCAAGCGCCAGACCCGCGAATCCGAGCCCTTCCGCGCGCTGCTGCCGCTCGATGCCAAGCAGGTCACGACGATCATCCGCGGCGAGCATCCCCAAGTACTGGCGATCGTCATCAGCCATCTCGAGGCCCCGGTGGCCTCCGAGCTGCTGCGCGACATGGATGAGAACCTGCGCTATGACGTGATCAAACGCATCGCCTCGACCGCCGATCTGCCCAACGAACTCATCCGCCAGATCGACGAAATGATGGAAGTACGCGCCTTCTCGCTGTCCAAGCGCGGCATGGAACCATCCGCCGATGCGCGTTTCAAGACCGTCGCGCAGATGCTCAACGTCAGCGACCCATCGCTGACCAAGTCGGTGCTCGAACGCCTCAACAAGGAGGTACCGCTCATCGCCACCGAGATCCAGGCGCTGATGTTCGTCTTCGAGGATCTCGTCAAGGTCGATGCCAAAGGCATGCAGAAGGTCCTCGCCGAGGTCGACAAGGCCGACCTCACCCTCGCCCTGCGCGCCGCCCCCGCGGAAGTGCGCACCAAGCTGCTCGACAACCTTTCCTCGCGCGCCCGCGAATCGATCCAGGAAGAGATCGATCTCATGGGGCCCAAGCCGCTGTCCGAGATCGAGGCGGCCCAGAAGCGCATCCTCCAGCTGGTGCGCGGCATGGAGGAGCGCGGTGAGATCACCGTCGCTCGTGGCGGCGGAGAGCAGCTGCTGTGATCATCCGCTCGCGCACCACCAGCGAACAGGTGCACACCGTCGAGTATCCGGCGGTGCGCGAATCGATCGTCGCCTGGGAGCGCCGTGTCGAGGCCGCCGATGCCGCCGGCCGCGCCGCCGGCATCGCCGAGGCGCAGGCCCGCGTCACGGCCGCTGAAAGCGCCGCCGCCGCCGCCAACCAGCGCGCCAGCGAATGCGAGGCCGAGCTGCGCGCCGATTACGAGCTGCGCCTCGGCCACGCCATCGCCGCCCTCGCCGCCGGCAGCGCCCACCTCGACACCCTCGGCGGACAGCTGGTGCGCGAGGCCGAGGCCGACATCGCGCGCCTCGCCCTGCTCATCGCCGCCCGCCTCCTGCGCCGCGAGGTCGAGGACGATCCGACGTGGATGGAAGGCGTGCTCGCCGACGCCCTCAACCGTGTGCCTGACAAACGTGGCGTAGCGGTGCGCATGCATCCGCTCGATGCCGAAGTCGCCAGCGAACGCAAACGCTTCATCCTCGAGCAGGCCCCCGGCATCGAACGTGTGGAATTCTTCGGCGATGATGCGCTGCCCCGCGGCGCCTGCATCATCGCCAGCCAGGGCACGCGCCTGGAAGCCTCGCTGCCGACCTCGTGGGAGCGGCTGTTCCGCGAGGTCCTCAACGATCCCAGCGAGCCGCTGGCGGTACGCGTCGAGACCGTCACCCCGGCCGCGGACTCACTCTCATGATCGCCCTCGAGCGTTTCTTCAAGCGCGCCAGTGACGCCAATCTGGTGCAGTGCAGCGGCGTGGTCCTGCGCGTGGTCGGCTTGGCGGTGGTGGCCTCGGGACCGGCCGTGCCGGTCGGTGAAACCTGCACCCTGCGCCTGTCGAACGGCGAACAGCGCCTCGCCCTGGTCACCGGCTTCCGCGAGGGCGAAACCATCCTCCAGCCGATCGGCCACCTCGATGGCATCCGTCCCGGCGACCTGGTGATCGCCCGCCATCGCGCGCTCGACATCCCCGTCGGCCCAGGCCTCATCGGGCGGGTCATCGACGGCGTCGGCAATCCCCTCGATGGCAAGGGCCCCCTGCTCGGTGGCGCCCGGCGCCCGATCGCCAGCGATCCGCCGCCGGCACTCGCGCGCACGCCGATCTCGCGCATCCTGGAGACCGGCCTCAAGGCCATCGACACCCTGTTCACCATCGGCCATGGTCAGCGCATGGGCATCTTCGCCGGTTCGGGTGTCGGCAAATCGACCCTGCTCGGTGAGATGGCCAAGCATGCGCGCGCCGATGTCAACGTCATCGCCCTGGTCGGTGAACGTGGGCGTGAAGTCGGCGAATTCATCGACAAGGTCCTCGGTGCCGAAGGTCTCGCACGCAGCGTGGTGGTCGTCGCCACCAGCGATCGGCCTTCGGTCGAGCGCCTCTCGGCGGCCTATGCCGC
>JBILBP010000088.1:0-8725 GCA_044353645.1 Planctomycetota bacterium
ATCGCCGCCGAGACCGCGCTCTTCGGCTGGCTGGCAACCGCCCTTGGCCCGTCCGGTCGTCCTTCATGAGCCGTGCCCCGGTCAATGCCGCCGCCGTCCATAACTGGAAATCCGTGCTCATGCACGTGGTGTTGCGCATTATGCGCGTGATTCCGCCGCCGCTGGCGTGGTGGGCGGGCGGGGTCCTCGGGCGGACCATCAGCCACCTGCCGCTGCGCGATGTGAAGCGCTGCGGCCAGCACCTGGCCGTGGCCTTTCCCGAGAAGAGCCCGGGCTGGGTCGCGCGCACACGCAGCCAGTGCTTCGGGCATTTCGGGGCCACCGCCCTGTGGACGCTGGCGACGTGGACTCTGCCCGCACGCAGCTTCCGCCGCCATCTGATCATCGAGGGCGCCGACAATCTGCGCGATCTCCTCAACGCCTCGAAAGCCGGCCAGGGCACGGTGGTCTTCTCCGGGCATTTCGGCAACTGGGAGCTGCTCGGGCGGGTCTTCGGCGACGTCGCACCGACGGCCCTCATCGGCCGGCGGCTGCGTGATCCGGGGATCAATGCCCTAATCCAGGATCTGCGCACCTCCGGCGGGTCGCAGGTCATCTATCAGGACGACGATATCCGCGACATCGTCCGCCTGCTGCGCGAAGGCACCATCGTCGCCACCCTCGCGGATCAGGATATCCCGCATCTCGCGGGATGTTTCGTGCCGTGGTTCGGCAAGGCCGCGTGGACCCCGGTGGCCCCTGCCGCCCTGGCCTTGCTGGCGCGGGTACCGGTGCAAACCATGCTCCTTTATCGCCGTGCCCACCGCTGGGTACTCTACGTCGGACCGCGGGCGACGTTTTCACGCGCCGGCGACCGCAGCCAGACCCAGCAACTGATCACCGCCTGGGCCACCGCCCATGAGGAACAGCTCGTCCGGCGCCAACCCGAGCAGTATGTATGGTGGCATAAACGCTGGCGGACCCGGCCGCCCGGCGAAACCGCCGCCCGCTGAGGCTTGGCGCGGGCTGGGCGGCAACCTATCCTGTGGCGATGCCCGTTGCCCAGCTCGCCCCCCGCCCGCGTATCCGTACTGTCGGCAACGTCCTCGCCCTGCCCGAAGCCCGCTGGCACAGCCATTTCCTGCGCGCCTGCCGGGGCGAACCGACCACCCGCACGCCGGTCTGGCTGATGCGCCAAGCCGGACGCTACATGCAGCATTACCGCGGCATTCGTTCGGGCTCATCGTTCCTGGAGCTGTGCAAGAATCCGGCCCTGGCGGCGGAGGTCACGCTCTATGCCCGCGAATGGCTGGGCGTCGATGCCGCGATCATCTTCAGCGACATCCTGGTGGTCCTCGAAGCCCTCGGCATGCCCCTAGAGTTCACCGCCGGCGATGGTCCGCGCCTGGCACCGCTCACCGGCCCGGCGAGCGTCGCCGCCCTGCGCGATCCGCTGGCCGCCGCCGCCGACCTCGGCTATGTCCATGAAGCCCTGCGCCTGACCGTCGCCGGCCTGCCCGCCGACATTCCCTGCATCGGTTTCTGCGGGGCGCCGTTCACTCTCGCCGCCTATGCCATCGAGGGCGGCTCCTCGCGGCAATTCGCGCGCACACGGGCTTTCATGTACCGCGAGCCGGTGGCCTGGCATCAGCTCATGGGCATCCTCGTGGCGACGCTGGTTCCGTACCTCAATCAGCAGATCGCCGCCGGCGCGGCCTGTGTGCAGGTCTTCGATTCGTGGGTGGGCGCGCTGACGCGCGCCGATTTCAGCGAATTCGTGCAGCCGCATCTGACCCAGCTGGTCAGCCAGATCACCCCCGGCGTGCCGGTGATCCTCTTCGGCACCGGCACCGGCCACCTCCTCGATCTGCTCGCCGCCTGCGGGGCCGATGTCGTCGGCCTGGATGCGACGGTCGATCTTGATCAGGCGTGGCGCGGACTTGGCGGGCCGCAGCAGATCTCGATCCAGGGCAACCTCGATCCGGCGCTGCTGCTAGCCCCCGCCGCGCGCCTGACTCAGGCGGCGCGCGACATCATCCATCAGGTCGCCGGCCGACCCGGGCACATCTTCAACCTCGGCCATGGCGTGTTCAAGGAGACCGATCCCGAACAGGCCAAGCTGCTCGTCCAGGTCATCCACGGTGACTGAGCCGGCGCCCGCGCCTGCGCCCGAGACCGCTCCTGCCACAGCCCGGCGCATCGTCATCATCGGTGGCGGTATCGGCGGCCTGGCCTGCGCCTTCCGCTTGCGCCAGCGCCTACCGCAGGCGCAGATCACGGTCCTCGATGCTGCGCCCCAACTCGGCGGCACGCTGCAGACCATCACCGATAACGGCCTGGTACTCGAGCTCGGACCGGATTCGATCCTGCGCAGCAAGCCCGCGGCCCTGACCTTGATCAACGATCTCGGCCTCGCCGACGAGGTCCAAGCCACCACCCCGACCGCCCGCAGCAGCCTGATCGCGCGCGGCAATCGTCTGGTGGCTGTGCCCGAAGGCCTGTACCTGATGGCTCCTGGCAAGCTGTGGCCCTTCGTGTGCTCGCGCCTGATTTCATGGCGCGGAAAACTGCGCATGCTCCAGGATCTCGTCATCCCCCCACGCATCAGCGAGGACGATGAATCGCTGGCTGCCTTCGTCCGCCGCCGACTCGGCCGTGAAGCCCTCGAACGCATCGCCCAGCCCCTGATCAGCGGCATCTATACCGCCGATCCCGAGCACCTCAGCCTGGCGGCGACCATGCCCCAGTTCCTGGCCATGGAACGCAACCATGGCAGCATTCTGCTGGCGATGCGCGCGCGCATGCAGGATCAGGCCACCGCCCAGGCCGCCGGGCCACGCTACGGCCTGTTCGCCAGCCTGCGCGGTGGCCTGGGGCGGTTGAGCAGCACCCTCGTCGAACGCCTGCGCGCCGAACGCGTCATCTTGCGCAGCGCCTGCCAGGCTACCGGGATCCGCCAGCTCGCGGATGGCACGTGGCAGGTCCGGCTCGCCGATGAGGACATACCACTGCAGGCCGAGGCCGTGGTCGTGGCCGGCCCGGCCTGGGCGGCAAGCGCCCTTCTGCGCGATGTCGACGCGGCCTTGTCAGCGCACCTTGCCGGCATCCCGTATGCGGGAGTGGCGACCGTGAATCTGGTCTTTCGTCGCGATTCCCTGCCGACCCTGCCAGTTGCCGCTGGTTTCGTGGTCCCGGCCATCGAAGGCCGGAGCCTCATCGCCTGTACCTTCTCCACCCATAAATGGGCCGAACGCACACCCAACGATCAGGTGGTGCTGCGCGCCTTCGTCGGCGGAGCCCTACATGCGCATCACCTCGATCGTGATGACGCGACCCTGGCCAACGCGGTGCTGGATGATCTGCGCGAGCTGCTCAAACTGTACGCTGAACCATTACGTACGGTGGTCACTCGTTGGCCACGGGCGATGGCCCAATACCACGTCGGCCATCTCGCCCGGGTGACCGCCATCCGTACTGCCGAGGCCCGCCTGCCCGGCCTGGCGCTGATCGGCAATGGATATGAAGGGCTCGGCATTCCTGACATCATCGCCCAGGCCGATGCCGTCGCCGCCCGCTTGGGAGTCGATCAAAAATAGTTCTCGGTGCCCGGGAAACGGTTCGCACCGCCCTCAACGCCGCATGGCGCGCCCGATCATCCACACCACGGCCACAATCAAGCCCAGCATCAGCAGGTACTTGCCGCCGGCGACCGCGACCCGCACTTTAAATACCAAGAGTGCCGTCAGCACCGCCAGCACCGCCAGGATGAAGGTCGTACCGGTCATAAAAGTTCGCCGTTGCATCATCCCAGCGAATGGGTGTAGAAGCTGGGTCAAGCGCAGACCTGCGAAAGAATCCCTATCTATTAAATAAAATTTCCCGAGAGCCCGCGTCAGCATTCCTTAACACTTAGGGATTGTGCCCAGCGCTGGCCGCGTGCATCATCCACTCGAACTTTTTTAACGAGCCTGCCTCATGTCGACGCAACCTGCCATACTCCTCATCGAGGATGACGCCATCGCCTTACGGGTCATGACCGCCATCCTCCGCAACAACTACCACGTCGTGCCGCTGTCGGATCCCCGGCAGCTGGCTCAGACCTTGGCGGCCCATCACATCGACGTGGTGCTCCTCGATCTGAATCTGCCGCATGTCTCGGGTGAGAGCCTCTTGCCGATGCTGGCTCATGATCATCCCGAACTGCCGGTCATCGTGGTCACCGGCACCGGCGATGCCACCGTTGCTGTACGCCTCGTACGGCAAGGGGCTTTTGATTATTTGGTCAAACCCGTCGATCCCAAAGCCCTGCAGGCGGCGGTCAGCCGCGCGGTACAGTTCCGCACCGCCAACCAGGACATGGTCGAGCACGGCACACTCCGTGAAACTCTGGAAAAACCAGATATTTTCGCGAAATTCGCGACCGCCAGCCGGACCATGTACCGGATCTTCCAATACGTCGAGGCCGTCGGTCAATCCGCCAACCCGGTCCTTATCACCGGTGAGACCGGTACCGGTAAGGAGCTCATCGCCCACGCCATCCATGCGGCCAGCAGCCGCAAAGGCGAATTTGTCGCCTGCAACATCGGCGGGCTCGATGATAACCTCTTCACCGACACCCTCTTCGGACATAAGAAGGGCTCGTACACCGGTGCCGCCTATGATCGCGCCGGTCTCGTCGAGAAGGCTGCCGGTGGGACGTTGTTCCTTGATGAAGTTGGTGATCTGCCGATCGCCTCACAGGTTAAACTGCTCCGCCTGCTGCAGGAAGGCGAGTACAGCGCGGTTGGCTCCGACCAGGTCGAGCATGCCACCATCCGCGTCGTCGCCGCCACCAGCCTCGATCTCGAGGCACGGATCACCGACGGACGTTTTCGCCGCGATCTGTACTTCCGCCTCTGCGGCCATCGCATCCACCTGCCGCCGCTGCGTGAGCGACCAGAAGATATCCCGGTTTTGATTGCCCATTTCTCGGAACAGTCGGCGCGCGCCTTGAATCTCGGGCAGGTGAAAGTGCCGCCAGCGGTCCTCGACCTGGTCTCGACCTATCCATTTCCCGGCAATGTCCGGGAGCTGCAAGCCCTGGTCCATGATTCGGTCAGCCGTTCACGCCTGGGCACACTGTCGGTCGAACCGTACCGCCGCCTGAGCGCGCAAGCCGGGACCGCAAGCCTTCCGCCACCGGTCCTCTCCTTCCCCGCGCGCTTGCCGACGATCGAGGAAGCTGTCGACCAGCTGGTAAACGAGTCGCTACGACGGACGACCAACAATCAGGCTGCCGCCGCACGTCTCTTGAACATCACCCGCCAAGCCATGAGCCAGCGCCTCAAGAATCGCAAGAACCGTCAGCAAGCACGCACGGTGGCTGACGACGCCCCTGAGAGCGAAGTTAATTGAAATTGACCTGTAAATATTTATTTACATAGCATTTAAGCTGCATCTCAACAAACACTTACGTTTATGTCCTGAGATTTTGTAAAAAATTATTTACAGTGGTATGGAGAGGCCCGTGCTACGCAACCCGTTGCAGGATCATCACTAACGATAGGCATGGGATTTGGCACAGTATGTGCCAGTGATAAAGAGTCTTTACCTCCCCAGTATCCAAGGATTCGTACCATGCCTACCCCAACCTCTCCCTTCGACCCCATTGGCCCATTGCAGCTGCGCGTAATGAATCACCTGTGGAAGGTCAACGCCGCTACAGTACAAGACGTTATGACCGCCGTGAACGGCCAAGCCGAGGCCAAGCCCCTGGCCTACACGACCTTCCTGACCGTGATGCGCAACCTCGCCAAACGCCGCCTGCTCGACCAGCGCAAAACCGCCACCAAGCGCCATCAATTCGTGGTCCTGGTCGATGAAGAATCGTACAAGTCCGGCGTCGTCCGTCAGATCTTTAAGGACTACTGCAACAGCAACCCTGAAAATCTGCTGCGCTTCCTCGGCCTGCAGAACAAGATGGTCGGCTGAATCTTTCGACCTGCAGCATGACCATGAATACGAGCCGCTCCCCAGGAGCGGCTCGTATTTTTTTACCCAACCGCACTCCGACGCGGCCGATTTACGGGACCCAGGCCGGAAATGGCGGCTCGGGCCAATGCAGCGACACGATCTGACCTTCGATCGACCACCAGCCTCCGTTAGGCAGGGCATCCAACTCCAGACCGGCGGCCCGGGCCTCGGCGACGGTGGTCGGCCAGCGACCCTCCTTCTGGGCGATTTTTGCGAGCGCCGCGCTCATTAATGCCGCGCGTTTGGTCTCACGCACCTCCTGCCAGCCGACGCTGATCGGTTCACCGGCTAATAGCTCATATGGGTAGCCGAACGGATCTGGATTGAGGACGAAACCCGACAGCTCCTGGCGGATCGGACCCAAGCTCGGCAGCCCCCGCGGGAAGGCCTTGCGCACGACTTCCGGCCGCAGGAGGTCGCTGATCGTGACCGGCGGGATCCAGTATAATTGGCGGTAGGCGCTCGTCAGAAGGGCCAAACGACTTTCACCGAAACGCGCCACCTGCTCACGCAACGTGCGCAGTACGAAATCATACGTCGAAGTTCCGGGAGTGGCGCGATGCAGTTGCTCAATCCAATAGGGCACCTGTTCCAGCTCCTGGAAGCGCCGCTGACCCATGGCTTTCTTCCAATCCCAGACCATCTGCCGCCCTTCGGGCGTGCTTTCGCTCTCGGACCATGCGCTCAGCAAGGCCTCCAGTGAACCCACTGCGCCGGCCTCGCCACTCTTGGACATCGTCGACATCTCGGCTGCGATCATCCGCCATAGCCGGGTTTCGTGCGGCAGTTCCAGTAAGCCCCCATTCAGAAAACTGAAGGCGATGCCATGGTGATTCAGCACTCCACCGAGCACCAGAGAGCAATGCTCGTAAAAGGGCAAGAACTTCGGATCCAGCGCCAGCAGCATACGGTAAAGGCGTTCGTAGGTGCTTTCTCCGCTTCCCGCAATGCTGTCATCCTTGACATCGAGTTGCTTTTCGAAGTACGCGAAGCTATCGATCCAGCGAAGCTTGGCGAAGCTGTTGGCATGGCCCAGACAGAGCACCTTGGCCACGGCCGGGGACGGCAGGAAGGTCAGATCCTTGGTACGGATACGCGCTTCGGCATTGACGAAACGGGTGCCGTTCCAGGCCAGCAGGACCATTCCCGCGACCAGCGCGACGATGGTGCTGGCGACTGGCATGCGCATCACAACTGCTTTCGCCGGACAACTGCGACCGTGATCGCCACCAGCAAAGCGATCCACAAACCACCATAGACGACGCTCTGCACGAAATCGGACAGCGGCAGGGGCAGGGCATAGGTCGCCTGGTTACGGTAGGTGAACATCCCGAAGTTAGGCACCAGGCAAGCCAATGAGGAGATCAACAGCCGCTGAGCACCCGAGACATGGTTGATCAGGTCCGGCAAGGACGCCACCGCATGGCCCAGGGCATAGGTCGCCAGTCCGAGCACCGCCGCCAGCAAGGGACTCGACAAGGCCGTCCAACAGAGGCTGACGGCGGCCATGACGATGATCTCAAGGATCGTGAGGAGCCCGGCGACCGCCAACCACCCATGTACGGTCGCACCGGTGAGCCACAGATAGGCCATACCGATCACCAGCATCAGCCCCTGGCCCACGGCCAGCGCGGAGATCAGGCCGAGAAATTTCCCGACCACGAACTCCCAGCGTGCCACCGGGCGCGAGAGGATCGTATACAAGGTCTTCTGCTGGATCTCGGACTGCACCAAGGCGGTACCAGTGGCAACGGCGACGAGCACCCCGATCACGCTCTGCAACGACATGACCAGATCGGTGGTCACCAGGTTACCATCGGTCGAGCTCACCCAGCCGACCAAGCGCGACAGCAGCACGCCGATGGTGTAGATCACGATCAGCAGCAGGAAGGTGCGCGAACGCACGGCTTCGCGGAAGGTCGCTCCGGCAATAACGGTGATCATCTCAGGCATCTCCCAGCTTGTGCCCGGCGCCGTGGAAGGCGCGGATCCGCGAAACGAAATAATCTTCAAGGGCGATCCGCTGGCGTTCCAGACGCAAGATCTGCGCACCAGCCGGCAAGGCCGCCAGGCGCGCCTCGCGTTCACTCTCGGGAAAGGTCAGGATCCAGGTACGGTCACTTCCCGGGACGGCGCCCACCGGCGCCGTCCCAGCTCCGGTCAAGGCCAGCGGCGCCTGTCCGAGCAGATCTGCCAGTCGCCCCTGCTCGAGGATCCGGCCATGATCGATCATACCGTAATGATCACAAAGATCTTCGACATCGGCGAGGATATGGCTGCTGAAGAATAGCGTTGCCCCGCGCTGACGCTCAAGGTGCAGGACCTCCCGGAAGCGCGCTCGCCAGAGCGGATCGAGACCCGAGAACGGCTCATCGAGAACCAGAAGATCCGGCTGATGGAAAATCGCCTGTGCTAGCCCGAAGCGCTGACGCATGCCTTTCGAGAAGCTGCGCAGCATACGCTTGCGCAGATCGCCGAGATCGAGCAACTGGTAGACCCGCTCGCAGGCTGCGCTGATCGCCGCCGGAGCCATGCCCGACAGTCGCCCGAGGTAGGTTAGATACTCCTCGACCTGCAGATTATCATAGAAATAGGGCTGTTCGGGAAGGTAGCCCAGGCGCGTACGCAAAGACGGTTTGCCGATCGGCTGACCAAAGAGCTGGATCGTTCCACGATGCCCATGGAGCAGCCCCATCAACAATTTGATGCTGGTCGATTTACCGGCGCCATTGGC
>JBILBP010000411.1:0-2519 GCA_044353645.1 Planctomycetota bacterium
GCGCCCCTGGCGGACATAGGCGGGGATCAGCTGGGCGTTGTCGTAGAGCATCTTCTCGAAGTGCGGCAGGCGCCATTCGGCGTCGACGCTGTAGCGATGGAAGCCCCCGCCGACGCGATCGTGCAGGCCGCTGTCCTGCATCGCTTCGAGGATCGCTTCCGCCATCGCTTCCAAACGGCTGTCGCCGAGGGCGAGATTGACGAACTGGTTGGGGGGAAATTTCGGGGCCTTCTGCGGATTCCAGGCGAAGCCGGGATGGGTGGCGTCCCAGGCCCGGTTCAGCTGCTGGGCGAGGGCCTCGTCGCAGTCGGCGGGAAAGATGCCGGCGAGGGCATCATCCTCGCGCAGATGGGCGGTGATCTCGTTGGCGGCGCCGAGCACCCGTGGACGATCGCTGGTCCATAGGTTGGCGAGGTGGTCGCAGAGGCTCTGCCAGCGTGGGCGCGGCAGGTAGGTGCAGGTGTAGAAGGGTTTGCCGTCGTGGTCGACGAAGGCATTCAGCGGCCAGCCGCCATGACCGGTGAGGGCCTGCACCGCGTCCATGTAGATGTGGTCGACTTCCGGATGTTCTTCGCGATCGACCTTGATGCAGATGAACTGCTGATTCATCTGCGTCGCGGTCTCGCGGTCTTCGAAGCACTCATGGGCCATGACATGGCACCAATGGCAGGTCGAATAACCGATCGAGACCAGCACCGGCAGATCACGGCGCCGAGCCTCGGCGAAGGCTTGCGGCGACCAGCTCACCCAATCGACGGGATTGTGCGCATGTTGGCGCAAGTACGGCGACGAGCTGTGCGCGAGGGCGTTGTGGTGCGTCATCATGCCGCGCATGGTGCTTGCTCCCTGGCCGAGGTCGACCGATGCTTTGCGCATGGAAGTGCTCGTCATCGGTGCCGGCATCGCCGGTCTCTCCTGTGCCCGCCAACTGAACGCCCACGGTCATCTCGTGACCGTGGTTGATAAAGGTCGTGGGGTGGGAGGGCGGCTGGCCACGCGGCGCCTGGGCGAGTCAGCCTACGACACCGGGGCGCAATTCATTACCGCTCGCGATGCTGAATTCGCCGCTGAGCTCCACGCCGCCGGGGCCCGCGTGTGGAGCCACGGTTTTCCCCGCCTGGGGGGCGAGGAGGCCGCCGATGGTCATCCGCGCTACGTCATGCCTGGAGGCATGAACCGCCTTGCCAAGTGGATGGTACAGGGGAAGGCACAGGGGAAGGCACAGGGGATGGCTCAAGGCCTGACGCTGCGCGATCAGCTCACGGTCACGGGCCTGGCGGTGGTCGATGGACGCGTGCAGGTCACCTGCACACCGGGTGATCTGGCTCCGGCCGGTGCCGTCGCCCGCGGTCCGGCACAGGTGCTCAGCGCCGACGCCGTGGTCCTGACTGCACCCGCGCCGCAGGCGGCGCAGCTCCTGAGCGGCCAGGGCTTCACGGTGCCGCCGGAAGTCCTCGCAGTACGCTACGATCCCTGTCTCTGCCTGCTGCTCGATTATCCGCAGGTTGGTGCAGCGCTCATGCCCCTGCCGGGTGGCGTGCAGGTGGCGGACGATGCCGCCATCGGCTGGATCGCTTCGCAACGCGCGAAGGGGTTCGAGCGTGTTGGCGATGGTCTGATCGTGCACGCCACCGGTGCCTGGAGCGCGGCGCATTATGGGCTCGCCGAGGCCGCCATCGTCGAGCTCTTGCGCCCACGTGCGGAAGTAGTCTTGCGGCGTCTCGGCATCACCGCCGAGGCCGCTGACTGCCAGTTGAAGAAATGGAAATTCAGTCTGCCGACGATCACCGTCGCCGCCCCGTGCGTGCGCGTGGCGGCGACGGCCCCCGTGCTGCTGGCGGGCGATGCCTTCGGTGGCCGGCCACGGGTCGAGGGCGCCTGGCTATCGGGGCGGGCGGCAGCGGCGGCCATCTTATCCGGAAGTTGATGCAGGCTGCTGGTCAGGGGGCGCTGAAATCTACCAGGCACCACAGCGGCACGTGGTCCGAGATGGTCCGCCAGTTTCCGGTATCGAGGGCCTTGGCCTCGACCGCCACGAGATGGCGCAGGTAGATGCGATCCAGGGTCAGTTGCGGCCACCACGCGGGAAAGGTTCGCGCATGCTGACCGTGGAGCGCGAGGTGGACCTCATGGAGGTCGATGGCGTTTAATTCATTCCCGACCAGATCGCGCCAGTCGTTGAAATCACCGGCGACGATCAGCGGCTCGTTCCGGGGCAAGGAATGGATGAGGTCCGCGAGGCGCACCAGCTGCCGGTCGCGGCCCCAGCGCGTGAGATCGAGGTGGCAGCAGATGAGGTGCACCCGACGTCCGTGTTGACTGATCACGCCATGCAGCAGGCCGCGCCGTTCAAGCCGATGATTGGAGACATCGTGGTTGGTCCAGCCCAGGAACGGGTGCTTGGACAGCAGGGCATTGCCATGATGGCCATGGCGATGGTGGGCATTGGCGCCATAGGCGAAATGCGGCCAGTGGATATCGGCGAGGTGGGCGGCCTGTCCGAGCGCCGGCCAATCATC
>JBILBP010000001.1:0-27469 GCA_044353645.1 Planctomycetota bacterium
GGGCGCTCAATTATCTGATCTGGACGTTGATCGATCTGGGCGCGCTGTTGGTCGCCAACGGCCTGACCGCCGCCATCCTGCAAGTGCCGCCGATGTGGTCGTCGTGGATCACCCTGGTGGTGATGCTCGCGGCGCGCCTGGCGGTGTTCTGGTCGTATGGCGTGTACCGCGCCATGGTGCGTTTCACCGGCACGCATGCGCTGGTGGTCTTGGCCCTCGGCATCGTGCTCGGCACCGGCGCGGCCATGGGCTTCGATTCGCTGGCGGGCAACCATCAGTACGGGCCGGCTTTCCTCGCCTTGGAGGCGATCCTCGCCTTGTTCCTCTGCGGGGGCATCCGCCTCGGCACGCGGCTCGCGCTCGAATGGAGCCCCAATCGCGCCAAGCAGCGCGTGCTGATTTTTGGCGCCGGTTCGTTGGGCGAGCTGGTGCATCGCGAGATGACCCGCCTGGGGACTTTCCGCGTCGTCGGTTTCCTCGATGACGATCCGGGTCTGCTGGGCGCGGGGATCCACGGCGTGCCGGTCTACGGCGGGCGGGCGAGCCTTGCTGAGGTCGTCGCGCGCACCAAGCCCGATCTGCTGGTGGTGGGCATCCTGCATCTGCCGCCGGCGTCGGTGCGCGATCTCTTTTCGGCGTGCATGGACCTCAAGCTGCGGGTGATGATCGCCAAGGGCTTCAGTTCCGCGTTCAGCCAGGATTTCCATCCCGAGCTGCGCAACCTCGCGCTCGAAGACTTGCTCTCGCGGCCCTCGCGCAATCTCGATCCCGAGCCGGTGCGCCGTGCCCTGCATGGCAAGCGCGTGCTGATCACCGGCGCCGGCGGTTCGATCGGCAGCGAGCTCTGCCATCAGATCGCCGCCATGCACCCGGCGACGCTGGTGTTCCTCGACCATTCCGAGTTCAATCTCTACGCCATCGACCTCGCCATCCGCGAGAAGTTTCCCTACCTCAAGGTCGAGGCGGTGCTCGACAACCTGCAGTCGCCGGCCAATCTGCAGCGCATCTTCGCCCGCCATACGCCGCAGGTGGTGTTCCACGCCGCGGCTTACAAGCACGTGCCGCTGGTCGAGGACAACCCCGCGCGCGGGGTGCTCAACAACATCAACGGCTTCCGCAACCTGCTCACCGCCGCCGAGGCCAACAGCGTCGAGCGCCTGCTGCTGATCAGCACCGACAAGGCGGTGCGGCCGACCAATGTCATGGGCGCGACCAAGCGCGTCTGCGAGCTGCTGCTGCAGAACTTCCCGACGCGCACCACCAAGCTCTGCGCGGTGCGCTTCGGCAACGTCCTCGGTTCGAGCGGCAGCGTCATGCCGCGCTTTCTTGATCAGATCGCGCACGGCGGCCCGGTGACCGTCACCCATCCCGAGATCACGCGCTTTTTCATGCTCATCCCCGAGGCCGTCTCGCTGGTGCTGCAGGCCGGCTCGATGGCGGATCACGGCGAGATCTTCATCCTCGACATGGGCGAGCCGGTGAAGATCGCCGATATGGCAAGGCAGCTGATCTTCATGACCGGCCATCGTCCGGACGAAGACATCAAGATCAGCTTCACTGGCCTGCGCCCGGGCGAGAAGCTCTACGAGGAGCTGATCATCGACGACCAGGAAGGCGGCACCAACGTCGACGGCATCCTCATCGCGAAGCCGACGCCGATCCCTTATGACCAGCTCAAGAGCCGCGTCGATCAGCTGATCCTCGCCTGCCATGACGGCGATCGCCATCAGGTGGCCCTGGCGCTGAAGACCCTGGTTCCGGAGTGGACGCCAGGTGAGCGGTTTACGCGTGCGATGGTGGCCCCGGCGGGGGGTATCGCGGTGGAGGGTTGATGGGGACAGAGGCCTCCTTGCAGTCAGGTCGATAGGGGCGCGATGGACGAAGGGGTGTCCGTCACGACGCTTGGTTGCCAATAGCGGTAATGCATGTTCCAGAAAACGAATTCAGGGCTTAGGCTTGATCTCCATTCATAACAAAATCCGAACCTTGATTCTCAGCCCGATTGCCTTGGCGGCGATGCTCGGGCGTCTGATTCAGGGACTGGGATGGGTGGCAGTCATTCCCTTGTTGGCAACGCATCTGAGTGCGGCGGAGCTCGGATTCTATTATACGTTTGGGAGTCTCGCTGCGCTCCAGGTATTTGTGGAATTAGGACTGACCGGGGTGGTGGTTCAATCCTTGGCGCACGAAGTTGCCCATTTGCATTTCGGTAAATCGGGTGCCGTCTGGCTTTGGGAAGGACCGTTTGGTCACAAGTCGCGGATGATGGCAATACTTCATTTTGTGCAGTGGTGGTTCGGAATTGCCGGTTCGGTGGCGATCATTGCCCTGGGCGCGGGTGGCCTCTGGTTCATGCATACGGTTGAGCGGGAGCATGTGACGGGAGTCGAATGGCTGCATCCGTGGTTGGCGATGGCAGTCCTTAGCGGCGGGGTCGTATGGTCGGCTGGGGTGATGTCGGTTCTTGAGGGCATGGGCAGGATTGGTCAAGTGACGATGATTCGATTGATCGCCGCCATGATTGGGTTGTTGGCGCTTTCCGTTTCATTGCTGCTGGGGGCTGGACTGTGGTCGGCGGTCATTGGCCAAGGGTCGGTCATGTTGGTCGGCTTGGTAACAGGCCTGTGCTATTTGTGGAGGCCTTGGCAAGCCATGCGGGGCACAGCCCGCGACCCTGCCTATCGCTGGCGTACGGAGATATGGCCCTTTCAATGGCGAATCGCGCTTTCGTGGATGTGCGGCTGGTTGATTTTCCAGGCTATGACACCGGCCATGTTGAGGGTCTCCGGGGCAGAGGCGGCCGGCAGGTTCGGTGTCGCTCTGCAGATCGCTAATGGGATCCAGACCATAGCTTTGGTGTGGGTCCAGTTGCGAGTGCCGACATGGGGCATGATGGTTGCACATGCTGATTGGACCTCGCTCGATCGGGATTTCTGGAAGACGGTTTTCATTTCCATCGCCTGCAGTGTGATCGGAGTTTTTTTACTGGCTATCTGCATCGTTTATCAGCAGAAGCATCATCTTGATTTTACGTCTCGGGTTCCACCGCTACTCACGCTGATCCCGTTGTTGGGTGTGGCGGTAGTCAATCAGTGGATATTCGCTACCGCTGCGTACTTACGCGCACATAAACGAGAGCCATTTCTGATTGTATCAATTTTGGCGGCCGCATGCATGTTGCTTGCCATGCAGATTCCGTGGCTTGTTCGCGAGTCGACCTTGGCCTGGGTTTACGCAGCGGTATCGGTA
Organism: Planctomycetota bacterium; assembly: GCA_044353645.1. Classification (GTDB taxonomy): domain Bacteria; phylum Planctomycetota; class UBA11346; order UBA11346; family UBA11346; genus CAIUVD01. The sequence continues at coordinate 3,250 of JBILBP010000001.1, forward strand.
GGCTTAGGGGGGATTTGGGGGACTTTGATCTGGTATCGTTGCCGAGGTTCCTGGCATGTATGCCCTGACTCCAAGTCGCCTGAGCCTTAGAATCCCGACTTTGCCCATGGCATTGCAACGATTCTCTCAATAATAGCCACGGAAAATGAATCAGCATGAAGCTTAGTATTCTCATCCCGACGCGCAATCGAGCGCGGTATCTGGCAAAGCTGTTGTCATCGGTTGCAATGGTCTCAGGCGACTTCGAATTCGTAATCTGCGACAATGCCTCCGTCGATCTGACGGCGAAAGTGTGCGAGTATTACGCTCAAAAATTTAATATACGTTATCAATATTTCCGTGACCTGGTGCCGGCAGGTGAGAATATATTGCGTGGAATGGCAATGGTCCAAGGCGATCACGTATGGATCATGGGTGATGATGATTTCATAAACCCGGAATTCCTCAGTGAATATCTGGTCAGCCGGATCTGCCGCTGCGTGATCATGCCGCTTGCTGCCGACAAGCATTTGCAGCTTCAGGCCGATTGTGCGGATCAGGATCGATCCTCCGCACCGCTTTTGCCGCAAGTGCGCTTCGAATCGGCGTCAGCGGGTGCTGTATTCGAGAAGCTCGGGACCTGGATCACCTATCTGGGTGCGTTTATCTACGATCGCCGGGAGCTCCTTGCCGGGTTGGAGGTGCATCTTGCTCCGGGAAAAATCCATGAGCTTTCCTTTGCTTATTTGAATATCGATATCATCAGTGAAGCACCTTCGCTTCAGATGGTCTCCAATGCGATCGTTTACCGTGGCGACAACAGCGGTGGCTATTCCATGTTTGCAACGTGGGTTGGTCGCTTCTTCGACCTTTTGGAATATGCCCAAAGCAAGAAGATACCGGCGGTCGTCGTTGACCGTGTCAGGGTGGAGCACGAACAGAGATTTTTGCCGGCGATGGCAGTGAGCAGGCATCTGGGTAGGGCTTTTTGTGAAGAATGCAGGATCGGGGCATTATGGTCTTCACCGCTGCGCGTGAAGACCAGGATCTGCTTGTGGGGCATCGCATTCGTCATGCGCATAATGCGGGTCGATCTCTCGCTCATGTGGGCAAGTGCTATCCGTTTGCGGCAACTATTGGCCAGTGACGGCCTGCTGGGGGCTGTGAGCTTGACGTTTAAACATCTTTCTGCTGTCGGACGCGCATTCAGCCTGCGGTTGGCAGGTCTGCGATTGGCTTCGATTGGCGTCGAGTTCCGTATAAAGGGAAGGCGGCATATCCGCATCGGTAAATCATCGTCATTCGGTAGGCGCGTATGGCTTGAAGCAATAGCCAATCATCGTCGCAGCATCTATTCGCCCAAGATCAGCATCGGAAGCGGGGTTTCTTTCAACGACGATGTCCATGTCGCGGCTGCAAGTGCCGTGAGTATCGGCGATGACTGCCTGTTGGGTTCGCGAATCATCGTGACCGACCACAACCATGGATCATACAGCCCAGTGCATGAATCCGATCCGCTGTCTCCCCCTTCAGAAAGAGCCTTGGTCGCTACTCCGGTGCACATCGGCGCGCGCACGTGGATCGGTGATGGGGTGGTCATCCTGCCCGGTACCATTATCGGCAGCGGCTCGGTGATCGGGGCGAACTCCGTGGTGAGGGGTCATTTTCCCGAAAATTCAGTGATCGTCGGCAGCCCGGCGAAGATGGTGAAAAGATACAGCTTCTTGACAGCGACATGGATGGCATCGGCAGGATTTCAGGATTTGAAGTGGGATGATCAATGATGATCGAACGTACTGCTTTGGCTCCTCTCACGATTACGGTGGCGATTCCGGCATATAATCGGGCTGCGGTACTGCCTGAATTGCTGGATAGCATACTGGCGCAAGACAGCATTCCGGACGAGATCATCATCTGCGAAGACATGTCGCGTGAGCGAACGGCTATCCGTGAGGTCTGTGATCAGTACCGGAGCCTATTCGAGGCCCGGGGAATGCGGTTTTCACTATTCGAAAACGCGGAGAATTTCGGTTACGACAAGAATGTCAGAGAGGTGATCTCCCGTTCCAGTTGTGAATATGTCATTCTAATGGGCAATGATGACCGCATGTTCTCGAACTGCATTCAGCATGTGCGCGCGGCTTTGCTGGAATATCCGACGGAAGCACGCCCGGGTTTTGTGGGCAGGGCATATGCGAAATTCGATGAAAGAGGCAGGCGCAAGGGCCTGACGCGAATATGCAAGAATAATAGATTCCATTTGCCCGGAGCTGCCGAGGCCGGGACGATTTTTTCTTATTGTGCATTCGTAAGTGGTATCGTCTTCAATGTCGAGCGCGCCAAGGCCGCGCAGACTGCTATTTTCGACGGCAGTCTCTACTATCAGTACTATTTAGCGCTCTCCCTATCGAGAGTCAGTTCGGTGCTTTATCTTTCGACCCCGATCATCGAGGGGAGGATGAATAACCCCCCGGATTTTGGTAATGCCAATAATGAGAAGAAGATTTTCACGCCCGGTGGTTATGCAGCGACGGCGAGGATCGCGATGTGGTCGGGACTACTGACTATCACCAGGCACGTGTGCAGATCGTTGGCTGGGGACCAGGAAAAAAGCCTCCGACGAATGCTGGATAATCGATATTTCTTCCATATTGCCGAGATGGTCTCATTGCGTGGGCGTGGTGAATTGATCACGCTTTTCAGAGGTTTTTTCGGGCTTGGGCTCATGCGTACGCCTCTGTCTCTGGTGATCTTTTCCTTCGCGATAGTTTTCGGGAGAATGTCGAGGGTGGCATTTTCGGCTACGCGTTCGATCGCCAGTAATTTTTCGGGGTTTTAGGATGTCTCTGGAGATCAATGCTCTTCGCGGTGATTCTTCTCGACGTCACTTCGTCGGGGTATTGGCCGTCACTTCCAGTCAGACGTGGTGGTAGATGCGCATCGCTATCGTGCATGAATGGTTCACTCAATGGTCCGGCTCGGAACAGGTGCTCGAGCAGATGCTGGCCTGTTTTCCGGAAGCAGATCTTTTTGCCGTTACCAGCAGTCCTGATCGGCAGGGAGCGCAGGTTCTAGGTGAGAGGAGGATCCGCACGTCATTTGTGCAGAAGTTGCCATTCGGACGCCGATTACCTCAGTTGTGGCTGCCAATTCTCCCATTGGCCATTGAACAACTCGATCTTCGAGGCTATGATCTGGTCATTTCGAATAGTCATTGTGTGGCCAAGGGTGTCATCTGCAGCCCGTACACCCGTCATCTAGCCTATGTCCATTCACCGATGCGCTATGCCTGGGATTTGCGCCAGGAATATGCCGCCAAATTGCCCTTCGTGGTTCGGTCGATATGGAACTATGCAATGCATCGATTGCGGTCTTGGGATGCGCTTTCTGCGATGCGTCCTGATGCCTTGGCTTGCAATAGCCATTATATCGCCTCGCGAATCCGTCATGCCTGGAATCGCCCATCCACGGTCATCTACCCGCCGGTCGATGTCGCGTCCTTCTCCCCCGGTGGGGGTGAGCGGGACGATGTTTATATTTCGGTTTCGCGGATGGTTCCCTATAAGCGTATGGTGGTCATCGCCCGTGCCTTCTCGCGGATGCCCAAGCGGACCCTCCACATGATTGGTACCGGCAGTGAGTATCGCGAGATCCAGGAGATCGCTGCCAAGCACAAGAACATTCGATTGCTGGGGCATGTCTCGCGTGCGGATCTGATCTACCGGCTCGGTCGGGCGCGGGCATTCATATTCGCCGCCGAAGAGGATTTCGGTATTGCTCCGGTCGAAGCCCAGGCATGTGGGACGCCGGTAATCGCCTTTGCCCGCGGAGGTGCCACCGAATCGGTCATACCGGGAGTGACCGGCTTGTTTTTCCATGAACAATCGGAGTCCGCTATCATTGAGGCGGTGGATGAATTTGAGCAAAGGGCATCATTCGATCCGGATGAATGCCGAAAAAATGCCGAGGCATTTTCAATTGTGATGTTCAGGGAGCGATTCCTTGCCTGGGTTTCGGCGAATGCACCTCTATCGGAAGTCGCGCAGTCGCATCGGCGCTAGGTCACCACTTATTATGGATGTTTCCATTAAATGAAAATGTCTGGTTCGGTATTGGCGCGCCTGTTACCACGGTCTGCTTCGGCTGGATTGCTTCTAACATCCGACTTATTGTCCACTTGCTTAGCAAACCGGTTCGCAGTGACGATGCGTGATTGGCTAGGCGGGGCGGTGGTCTTGCATGCGCATTTCGTTTTATGGCCATTTTTGATCATATTTGCCGTGGTGTTTGCCTGGCAGCGTCTGTATCAGGTGGCGGGGCTTAATCCCGCCAATGAAATTCGTAGTGTCGTATGGAGCTCGAGTCTAGTGTTCCTGCTGGTCATGGGCGCGGCGTTCCTCGTCCAGTCGGAAAACCAGATATCTCGAGGCGCACTCGTGCTTGGTGCCGTGGGAACCATCTTGTTGGTGCTGTGTTCGCGCTACCTACTTCGGGGCTGGTTGTCGCGATATGACTGGTGGGGTGAACCTGTATTGGTATTGGGTGCGGGTTTGACCGGTCAATCTGTGGTGCGTCGATTGCGCGAAGCTCGTTATCTGGGGTGGCGGCCGGTGGCCATTTTGGATGACGACGTGCAGCATCACGGACGGGAGTATTCGGGAGTACCGGTATTGGGGTGCCTTGCGGACGCACCGATCCTCGCCGGTTCCATGCATCTGCGTAGTGTCATCGTGGCCATGCCCGGGGTGTCGATGGAGCGCCTGAGAATCCTTGAGCAGCAATGTTCGAAAGTTTTTCCTCAGGTGATAATTCTCCCGAGCTTTTGTGGTTATGCTTCTTTGTGGGTGCGTCCACAGGATCTCGGCGGCATCCTCGGACTGGAAGTGCAGCGTAATTTACTGAGGGTTTGGCCGCGCTTTGGTAAGCGTTTCTTCGATCTGTTCTGTTGTGTCTGGGGTCTATCGGTACTCATCCCCTTGACCATCTTGATCGCCTTCCTGATCAAGGTCTCTTCACCCGGGCCGGTGTTCTACAGCCAAGAGCGCATCGGCCGCAATGGACGTTCTTTCAGAGCCTGGAAATTTAGATCGATGGTTAAGGATGCTGACACCGTGCTGCAGCATTATTTTCATGCCCATCCCGAATTGCGTGCGGAATGGGAGCGCGATCATAAATTGCGTGATGATCCACGGGTGACCTTCATCGGTGGCTTTCTGCGCAAAACGAGTTTGGATGAGTTGCCGCAGGTATGGAATGTCTTCCGTGGGGATATGAGCTTGGTCGGGCCAAGGCCGATTGTTCATGCGGAAATTGCCAAATATCACGATCTATTTGATCTGTATGTCCATGTCCGTCCGGGAATAAGTGGTCTTTGGCAGGTTTCTGGGCGTAATGATACGACTTATGATGAACGGGTGATGCTCGATGTCTCCTATGTGCGCAACTGGTCGATCTGGTTGGACGCGTGGATTCTCATACGTACGATTCGGGTGGTCATCTTGGGTAGGGGGGCGTATTGAAGCGAAACTTGCACCAGATGCTCAGGCATGAACGCTCGCTCCAAGATCGCTTGGAATTTCAGTCTTTCGAATACTGCCGAGATGGAGACGGCTCCTCCGGTTGAGTGACGACAGGGTTATGATGCTGGCCGCTCAACCTTGCTGCTCAATCAAACTCCGCTTAGGGCTGACGACCTCCGGCGTCAGCCTGGCGGAACGTATCTATCTGACCGCCACCCCTTGCGTCCTCTGCGTCTCGTCGATTTTTTCGAGTGGCCTTCTCCGCCACGGAGGGTCGTAGGGTTGCAAAGTCGCTGTTGGAGCCCACGCAAAATGGTCTCATACACTTTCCCTCGTGGCCCTTGGTAACAGTCGATGAGTGGCCAAGCCTCCTTGTCCATCATCCATCCCCGCCTAACCTTCTTCGCACCTATGAAAGCAGTCATCCTCGCCGGCGGTATGGGCACGCGGATCAGCGAAGAATCGTCCGTGCGTCCCAAGCCGATGATCGAAATCGGGGGGAAGCCGATCCTTTGGCACATCTTGAAGGGATACGGACAGCATGGCATTACCGATTTCATCATTTGCTGCGGCTATAAGGGCTACGTCATCAAGGAGTACTTCGCCAACTACTTCCTGCATATGTCCGATGTGACCTTTGATATGCAGCATAATCAGATGGTAGTCCATCAGCGTCACGCTGAGCCGTGGCGGGTGACCTTGGTCGATACCGGTGAGCAGACCATGACCGGTGGGCGCATCCGTCGCATCCTGCCCTATGTTAAGGATGAGGAGGCATTCTGCCTGACCTACGGCGATGGGGTGGGCGATGTCGATATCTCCGCCCTGGTCGCCTTCCATCGGGCGCAGAAGACCTTGTGCACGCTGACCGCGGTTCAGCCGCCGGGGCGTTTCGGGGCCTTGGCGATCGATCAGCATCAGCGCATCGTCTCCTTCCAAGAGAAGCCACAGGGCGATGGCAGCTGGATCAATGGCGGTTTCTTCGTCTGTTCTCCGCAGGTCATCGGGCGCATTGCCGGGGATGGCACTATCTGGGAGCGCGAACCGATGGAATCACTGGCGCGTGACGGACAGATGAGCGCCTTCCACCATCGGGGGTTCTGGCAGCCCATGGACACCCTGCGCGACAAGCTGTTGCTCGAGGACTTGTGGGCCAAGGACCAGGCTCCTTGGAAGGTCTGGTAATGTTCGGCGGCGTCTTCAAGGGCCGGCGGGTCCTGCTCACTGGCCACACCGGTTTCAAAGGTTCCTGGCTGAGCCAATGGCTCATCGAGCTGGGAGCCGAGGTCCATGGCCTGTCGTTGGCGCCCGATACCGCTCCGGCGCTGTTCGAGGTGCTCGGCTTGGAGCAGCGCCTGGCCTCGCACCGCCTCGCGGACGTGCGCGATATGGCGGCGGTGCAGGCGATATGCGTCGCCATACAGCCCGAGGTGGTCTTCCACATGGCGGCGCAGCCTTTGGTGCGCCTGTCCTATCGCGAGCCCGCCGCTACCTGGGCGACCAACGTACAAGGTACCATCCATGTCCTGGAGGCGGTGCGTCGTCTTGCCTGTGTGCGTGCCTGCGTGGTGGTGACCTCTGATAAATGCTATGAGAACCGTGAGCAGCTGTGGGGGTATCGCGAAGCTGATGCGATGGGTGGCCATGACCCGTATTCGTCCTCGAAGGGCGCTGCGGAGATGGCCGTTGCCAGCTGGCGGCGGTCCTTCTTCCACGATCCGAGCGGTGCCCGGCTGGCATCGGGACGAGCCGGGAATGTCATTGGCGGCGGCGACTGGTCAGCCGACCGCATCGTCGTCGACTTCGTCCGCGCGATGGTCGCCGGACAGCCGCTGTCCCTGCGCAATCCCGGCGCGATTCGCCCATGGCAGCATGTGCTGGAGCCCCTCTCGGGCTACTTGCTGCTGGCCGCCAAGCTCTTGCATGCAGAAGGCGCGGGCTTTGCCGAAGGTTGGAACTTCGGCCCCGGCGATGCCAGCGTGGCCACGGTCAAGGAGCTTGCCGACCTCTTGGTGCGTGCATGGGGCTCGGGCTCGGTCGAGGCTCCACTGCAGATCGGGCAACCCCATGAAGCCCATCTGCTCAAGCTGGATGTGAGCAAGGCCCGCGCCCTGCTGGGCTGGACAGGCATCTGGGACGTGCGGCGGACGGTTGCCGAGACCGTTCACTGGTACAAGGCCCACCATCAGGGGAGCGAGGATCTGTCCGCCCTGACCCGTCGTCAAATCGCCGATTATGCCCATGATGCCCGCCGTGCTGGCCTGGCCTGGGCTGGCGATGCCGGTTAGGCTTCTTTCGGGGGCCTTGGCGGCTTCCCTTGCCCGGGTTTTTAAACTCAACGAGATGCCAATATTTCCATGACTGATCGCCTTGCACAACTCCGCGCCGAGATCCTCGTCAAGACCCGGGAGCTCATCAGCCTCCGTGAGGTTCCGCAGCCATTCATCCCCGGACAGACGACGGTCCCCTATGCCGGTCGCGTCTACGATGCCGACGAGGTCGAGGCTGGCGTCGACAGCATGCTCGATTTCTGGCTGACCTTGGGCAAGCATGGTGATGCGTTCGAGAAGGAATTTGCAGCGCTCCTCGGGGTGCGTTCGTGCATCCTGACCAACAGCGGAAGTTCAGGCAATCTCTTGGCCTTCGCCGCGCTCACCAGTTACAAGCTCGGGGAGCGGCGGATCCGCCCAGGCGATGAAGTCATCACCGCCGCCGCCGGCTTCCCGACGACCGTGTCGCCGATCATCCAGAATGGCTGCATCCCGGTCTTCGTCGATGTCGATCCGAGCACCATGGGGCCGCGTGTCGATCAGCTCGAAGATGCCTATGTCCGGGGCCGGACCAAGGCGGTGATGATCGCCCACGCCCTCGGCAATCCATTCGATCTCGGTGAGATCACGCGCTTTTGCCGCGACAAGGGGCTATGGCTGATCGAAGACAACTGCGATAGTCTCGGCAGCCGCTATGACGGCCAGCTGACCGGTACCTTTGGCGATCTTTCCACGCAGTCCTTTTACCCGCCGCATCATCTCACGCTCGGCGAAGGCGGCTCGATCAATGTCGTGCGCGATCCCAAATTGCGGGTGATCGTCGAAAGTTACCGTGACTGGGGCCGCGACTGCTGGTGCCCCTCGGGCAAAGACGATACCTGCCGCAAGCGCTTCGAATGGCAGCTCGGCGAGCTGCCCAAGGGCTACGATCACAAGTACATCTACAGTCACATCGGCTGGAATCTCAAGCCGCTCGATCCGCAGGCCGCCATCGGCCGTCAGCAGCTGAAGAAATTGCCGGGTTTCATCCAGGCGCGGCGGGACAATTGGGAAGCTCTGCGGCGCGGTCTGAGCGGGCTCGAGGACCGTCTCGAATTCATGCTCCCGACCCACGCTACCGCCTGGTCGCCGTCGGGTTTCTCGTGGCAGCCCGGCAAGCCGGTGGTCGAGCCGAGCTGGTTCGGCTTCATGATGCTGGTGAAGGGTGGCCCGCAGGCCCGCACCGCCTTGGCCAGGGCCCTCGATACGGCCCGCATCGGCAATCGCATGTTCTTCGGCGGCAATCTCGTACGCCAGCCGGCCTTCGTCCAGCTCAAGGCCGATACCTTGGGCAGCGGCTACCGGGTGATCGGCGATCTCGCGGGTGCCGATCGGGTCATGAACGAATCGTTGTTCGTCGGTACCTACCCCGGTCTGCGTCCAGAGCATATCGCGCACATTGTCAGCACCGTACGCGAGGCTTGCTGAGCGCATATGACTTCTTTCGCCCCCGCTCATCCCGATCATTCGGGGCAGTGAGATGTCATGAGCAAGTATCCGATTGCGATCCTGGGATCAGGCAACATTGGCACTGATCTGCTGGTGAAATGCCAGCGTTCGGAAGTCTTGGAATGCGTGGCCTTCGTTGGCCGCAGCTTCACTTCCTCAGGGATGGTTAAGGCTCAATCCCTGGGCGTTACCTGTTCGGATCAGAGCATACACTACATCAGAAAGCATCAGCGCGACATCAAGCTGGTGTTCGATGCGACTTCCGCCAAAGATCACCACGTTCACGCGCCAATCCTCAAAGACCTGGGCATCACCGTCGTCGATCTGACGCCGGCGCATATCGGCCCGATGTGCGTTCCAGGAGTGAACATGAGCGCCTCGCTCGGCGAGGGAAACCTCAACATGGTCACCTGCGGTGGACAGGCCTCGATCCCCATCGCCTACGCTATCGGTCAGACCCAGGGCGCGGTTGAATACATCGAGGTCGTCTCGAGCATCGCCTCGCGCAGCGCCGGCCCGGCGACCCGTGCCAACCTTGACGAATACATTGCTACCACCGAGGCCGGTATCCGGCTGTTCTCGGGAGCGGCCAACGCCAAGGCGATCCTCAACCTCAATCCGGCGGTCCCCTGTATCGACATGCAGACGACGATCTTCGCCAAGGTCGCCCGGCCGGATCTGCCCGCTCTCCAGAGGGCTGTGACAGAGATGGTGGTGCGCATAGCCGCATATGTTCCTGGTTATCAGCTGCTGATGGCTCCGCGACTGGACGACGGGCGTCTGGTGGTCATGGTCAAGGTCCGCGGGCTGGGCGACTATCTGCCTGAATACGCGGGGAACCTCGACATCATCAATTGCGCGGCGATCGCCATTGCCGAAGAGCACGCACGCCACTATCGGCATCGGCAAGGAGCCACCCCATGACCGAGCGTATCCTCATCTGCGATCCCAGTCTGCGGGATGGCAACCATGCCGTCGCGCATCAGCTCAGCCACGAACAGGTGCGCGCTTATTGCCTAGCTGCGGATCGGGCCGGGATCCCCATCGTCGAAGTCGGCCATGGCAATGGTCTGGGGGCATCATCGCTGCAGGTCGGTCTGGCGAAGACCGCGGATGCGGTGATGTTGAAAACTGCCCGCGAGGCATTGCGTAACAGCAAGCTCGGCATTCATGTGATTCCGGGTTTCGCGACCATCGAACGCGACCTCAAGCCGGCCATCGACTATGGCGTGGATGTGTTCCGGATCGCCGCCCATTGCACCGAGGCCGATATCACCGAACGCCATATCCGTTTCTGCCGCAACCAGGGCAAGACGGTTTTTGGCGTCTTGATGATGTCGCACATGGCCGATGTCCCCACGCTCTGCGATGAGGCGCGCAAGATGGAAGGGTACGGTGCCGAAGCGATCATCATCATGGACTCCTCGGGCACCTATCTGCCTGAAGATGTCAGCGAACGAATCGCAGCCCTGCGTGCCGGGCTGAGCATACCTGTCGGTTTCCATGGTCATAATAATCTGGGCATGGCGGTGGCCAATTCAGTGGCGGCGGTCCGTGCCGGCGCCTCCATATTGGATGCCTGCGCGCGTGGTTTTGGCGCAGGTGCGGGCAATACCCAGATCGAGGCCTTGGTGGCGGTGCTCGAACGGATGGGCATTCCGACCGGTATCGACCTCTATGCCCTGCTCGATGCCGCTGACCTTGCCGAAGCGCAGTTGATGAAGGAGGTGCCGGCGATCAGATCGCTCAGCATCGTCAGTGGCTTGTCCGGGGTCTTCTCGGGCTTCGCCAAGCCAGTGCAGCGCATTGCTGCCGAAACCGGCGTCGACGCCCGTGACATCTTCTTCGAACTCGGGCGGCGCAAGGTCGTAGCCGGCCAGGAGGATCTCATCCTGGAGGTGGCCCAGGAGCTGGCCTGTCATCAGCGCGCCGCAAGCGGAGTCAGGAGATGAAAAGCACGCGGGCGCAGATTGTCAGCGGCGATTGCGAACGGGTCTATGCAAGTGCCGGCCAATCACTGCAGGGCCTGGCCGGGGCCTCGATCACGGTCACCGGCGGTACCGGCTTCATGGGTGCGTGGATCCTCGAGCTGATCGCCTACCTCAATGCCCGTCAGGGCATGGGCATAACGGTGACGGCGCTGGCCCGGGACAGCGGACGGTTGATCGCCGCCATGCCGCACATCGCTCATTTGCCGTGGCTTTGCCTGCAGCGCAACGACGTGCGTACCCTCGGCGAAATGCCGAAGAATACTTCGCATATCATCCATGCGGCCGGGGATCCAGATTCACGCAGCCATGCGTCGCGACCGGTGGAGACCATGCGGGTGATCGCTGAAGGGGCTGCGGCGGTGATCGCCGCCGCTCAGCGTCTCGGCCATCTGCGGCAGATCCTCAATGTCAGTTCGGGGAATATCCCCCATACCGGAACGGCTCTGCCGGGTGATCTGGCACGCACGGTCAGCGCCCCGTATGTCGAAGCCAAACGCTATGCGGAGACGCTTTTCCAGGCCGCCCGTAGTGAATTGCGTCTGCCGGTGGTGCAGGTTCGCCCGTACAGCTTTCTCGGCCCCTATCAGCAGGCGGATGCACCGTGGGCGGCGAATGCATTTCTGCGTGATGCCATGTGCGGACGGGCGATCCGCATCCTCGGAGATGGTGAAAGTATCCGTACGGTCATGTATGGGGCCGACCTAGCGATGTGGATGCTGGTGATGTTGGAGCAAGGCCGGGATGGCATGACCTATAGCGTCGGCGCGGATACCGGTCACAGTATGAAGTCCATTGCCCAAGCGGTCGCCGACCAGTTTCATCCCCGGCCGGCAATCCTCCTTAATTGCGCTCTCGCCGGTGCACCCACGAAGACCTGCTATGTGCCAGATCTTTCGGCGGTGCGTCAGGCGCTCAACCTGCGTACCTATACTGATCTGGCCACCGCCGTGGCCCATTACCAGTTGTGGCTTGAAGCCCCGGCGGACGCCTGACGGCCCCGTCGATCGATCAATCCGAGTGAACCTATGAAAATCAAATGCAGCGATCTGTTGGCGAACTTCCTGGCCGAGAAACAGGTCACGACTACCTTCGGCATCACCGGTTCAGCGATTGCGCACGTCTTTGATTCGATCGGCAACCTCGGTAAGACGGAGATCATCTGCGTCCATCATGAACAGGCGGCATGCATGGCCGCACAGGGTTATTTCAGGACGCGGGGCACGCCGACGGTGGCCATCGTCACCGCTGGTGGCGGGTCGAGCAATGCCATCACCGGTGTCTTGTCGGCATGGATGGATTCGCTGCCGTTGCTGGTCATCTCCGGCAATGAAAACGCCAAGTTTACCTATGAAGACAACCCACTGCGCATCTGGGGCGTGCAGGGCTACGATTCGACGGCGATGGTGCAGAAGATCACCAAGCATGTGATTCGTGTGATGGACCCGACTATGATCATCTATGAGCTGGAGAAAGCCTGGCAGATCGCTACCAGTGGGCGGCCGGGGCCGGTGTGGATTGATATCCCGATGAGCGTCCAGGGTAGCTTCGTTGAGGAGGCCGAAATAAAGCGCTATGCTCCAGTCTCCGTGCCGCAGACTGCAGTCACGCAGATCCGCCAGCTCGACCTCGTCGCGGATCTGCTGCGTCAGGCCAAGCGACCGGTCCTGTGGCTGGGCAACGGCATCCGCCATGCCGGATTTGTACCGCAATTGGCGGACTTCCTGGCGCGGATCGAAGTGCCTAGCCTGGTAACCTGGGCGATGATCGATGCCCTCGATCCCCACCATCCTATGAATTTCGGACGTGCCGGTGTCTATGGTCAGCGCTCGGCGAACTTCGTTTTGCAGAATGCCGACCTGCTCATCACCATCGGCACGCGCATGCCGCTCCAGCAGGTGGGTTACGATATCAGCGAACTGGCGCGGACGGCGAAGATCGTGGTCGTTGATATCGATGAAATAGAGCTGGCAAAATATGCTCAACGCTATGACGTTTCGATTTGCGCCGATGCTGGCGAATTCATGCGCGGCCTCATCGCGACCCTCGGGCGCCAGGCCGCCTCGCCGGAGTGGCTCGCGTCCTGCAATGACTTCCGCAGCCGCTATCCGATCATCGGACCGGAGCACAACGACATCGGTGACTTCATCAATTCCTACCGCTTCATGGAGCGCCTGAATCGGCATTTCCACGAGGATCAGGTTGTATGTACCGATGCCGGCACGGCGTTGCTGTCTGGGCATCAGGTACTGCAGATGAAACCTGGGCAGATGTTGTTCACCTCGCTCGGCCTCGGGGAGATGGGCTATGGCCTGCCAGCAGCTATCGGTGCGGCATTCGGTCGTGGACGCAAGGAGGTCTTGTGTCTTAATTGCGACGGAGGGATGATGATGAATTTGCAAGAGCTGCAGACCATCGTCCACCATCGGCTGCCGGTGAAGATCATCATCTTCAACAATGACGGTTATCTGATGATCAAGCACACCCAGAATGCGATGTTCCATGGACGTCGCTATGGCGTGGATCAGCGTTCAGGGGTGAGCTGCCCCGATTTCAGCAAGTTGGCCGCGGCCTTCGGAATCAAGGCTTTGCAGATCAATGTTTGGGATGATGTGGATCCGGTCCTGACGCAGCTGCAGCAGGATCAGGGGCCGGTCATCTGCGAAGTCCGTATGCATCCCGATCAGATGATGCTTCCTAAGCTCTCGCTGGCGATGCGTGCAGACGGCAGCCTGGTCTCACCGCCGTTGGAGGATCTCAGCCCGTTGCTCCCGCGTGCCGAATTGGAGCGCAACATGCTGATCGGCATGCACGAGAAATCCAGGCAGCTCAAACCTTGATGATGGTGGATCGGGCAACCTGATGCAAATCGCACTGCTGGGATCGACAAGTCATGTGGCCAAGGCGACCATGGAGTACCTGCGTCGGCGGGCGACGCTCACCCATGTCGCCCGCGACCCCCAGCGTGTTCGCGTCCACCTCGAGCGATTCGGTGGTGACGATGTCGCGGAGCACCAACGCATCTTGAGTTTCGAGGAGTTTGCTGCCTCTCAGATGGTGTTCGATGCGATCATCAATTGCGTGGGTTTCGGAACCCCCGAAAAGGTTGCCGCCGCCGGCTTAGACCTGTATCGGCTCACCGAGCGCATGGATGAATTATGCCTGTCCTATCTTGAGAGGAATCCGCAGACGGTATTCGTCAATTTTTCAAGCGGTGCTGTATATGGGACGGCGCATGAGGCCTTGATTGGACCCGCTGCTGTTTTTACCATGGAGCTGAATCAGCCCCGCGAATCGGACCACTACCGTCTCGCTAAATTGCATTGCGAGCGCAAGCACCGTGCTTGGCAATCTGCTTCGATTATCGATCTCCGGTTGTTCGGCTTCTTTTCCAAGCATATCGACTTGTCGTCACGATATCTCATCTGCGAGATCGTGCGCAGCATCCGTGACAGGAAGATCTTCGTCACCGATGACAGCGACATCATCAGGGATTTCGTTCATCCACGGGATCTTGCTGAGCTGATGTTGCGTGCGGCTGCGAAAAAAGGGCTCAATATCGCTCTGGATGTGTTCAGTAGTGCCTATCTGAAAAAATCTGAATTGCTCGCCGTGGCCAAGCAAAAGTTCGGCTTGCAGGTCGAGATCGTATCCTCGCCGCTGAACATTTCTCCTACCGGATCAAAGAGTTTCTATGCCAGCGGAAACTTTGCGGCCACCGGAAAGATCGGCTATAATCCGCAGTGGTCTTCGATCGAGGCGGTGATCGACCAGATATCGCAGACGCTCGCACCGAGTACGCGGACCTCGCGGCGCGGGACCGATGGCGGGAATCAGTAGACGCGTCAGTTTATCATACGTGCCTTGACTACCGCGGTCCGACAGGCTCCTCGTGATGACCTTAAGCGCAGTGCTCACTCAGGAAGTCCTGATAAGTCCGCCGCAGGCCTTCGACCAGCGTGATCCGCGATTTCCAGCCCAGGGCATCAAGTCGTCTGGTGTCCTGGAGCTTGCGCGGTGTGCCATCGGGCTTGCTGGCGTCCCATAGCAGTGTGCCTTGGTGGCCGACTGCTTTTTGGATCGCCTCCGCGAGTTGGCGGATCGTGACTTCCTGGCCGCTGCCGACATTCAGCAGGGCTCGTGGCACGTCGGCGGCACGCACGTGTTCGGCGGCAAACAGAATCGCCTCGGCAAGATCATCGCTGTGCAGGAATTCACGCTGCGGCGTGCCGCTGCCCCAGATCGTGACCGGGGCATGGCCGGCGATCTTCGCCTCATGGAACTTACGCATCAGGGACGGCAGCACATGGCCGCCGTTGAGATCGTAATTGTCGCCGGGACCGTACAGATTGGTCGGCATGAGGCTGAGGTAATCAGTTCCGTACTGTCGATTGCAACTTTCGATCATGACCACGGCGGCGATCTTGGCGATCGCATACGGCTCATTGGTTGGCTCAAGGGCGCTGGTGAGCAACGATTCTTCGGTCATCGGCTGGGGCGCTTCACGTGGGTAGATGCACGAGGAGCCGAGGTTGATCAGTCGCGTCACGTCATGTGTGCGGCAGGCTTCGATGACGTTGGTGGCGATCATCAGATTCTGACGGATGAAATCATAGCGCAGGGTGTTGTTGGCCTGGATGCCGCCAACCTTGGCGGCTGCCAGGACCACGAGTGCGGGTCGCTCTTGGGCGACGAAAGCCGTGACGTCGGCTTCACGGGTGAGGTCCAGCTCGGCATGGGTCTTGAGCAGAAGATTACGATAGCCGCGTGCATGCAGGGCGCGGACCATTGCCGAGCCGACCAGGCCGCGATGGCCGGCGACCCAGATGGGAGTGTTGGGGGTCATGATGATTCGGTCTGAACGATATCGGCTTATTCGCGGAGGTCGGGGACGTGATAACCGTGGGAGCGCAGGAGCGAGGTCTGCTTGGCCTCCGACAGATCATGCTCCATCATTTCCTGCACCAGCTCTTCGATGCTCGTCTCGGGAACCCAGCCGAGCTTGGCCTTGGCCTTGGCTGGATTTCCCAGCAAGGTTTCGACTTCGCTGGGTCGGAAATAGCGCGGATCGATGCGCACGAGGGCTTTGCCGGTCGCCGCATCATAGCCGATCTCATTGACGCCGGTGCCTTCCCAGCGGATGGCGATGTCGGCGTGGCGGCAGGACATCTCGATGAATTGGCGCACGCTGTATTGCTTGCCGGTGGCGATGACGAAGTCGTCGGCCTGATCCTGCTGCAGCATCATCCACTGCATTTTCACGTAATCGCGGGCATGGCCCCAATCGCGCAGGCTGTCGATGTTGCCCATGTGCAGGCATTCTTCGAGGCCGAACTTGATGCGCGAAATGCCGCGGGTGATTTTGCGGGTGACGAAGGTCTCGCCACGGCGCGGCGATTCATGGTTGAAGAGGATGCCATTGCAGGCGTACATGCCGTAGGCTTCGCGGTAGTTCACCACGATCCAATACGCGTACATCTTGGCCACCGCGTAGGGCGAGCGCGGGTGGAAGGGCGTGGTTTCGGTCTGGGGAATCTCGCGGACCTTGCCGTAGAGCTCGCTGGTTGAGGCTTGGTAGAAGCGTGTCTTGCCCAGCAAGCCGCAGATGCGGATGGCTTCAAGCAGGCGGACGGTGCCGGTACCATCGACATCAGCCACATATTCAGGCTGCTCAAACGACACCGCGACGTGGCTCATGGCTCCGAGATTGTAGACTTCATCAGGCTGAATCTGTTGAACGATGCGGATCAGACTGCTTGAATCGCTCAGATCCCCATAGTGGAGGATGAGATTCCTGCCCTTTTGATGCGGGTCGGTGTAGATATGATCGATCCGTTGGGTGTTGAAGAGCGAGGAGCGACGCTTGATGCCGTGGACCTCATAGCCTTTTTCAAGCAGGAATTCCGCCAGATAGGAACCGTCTTGGCCGGTGATCCCGGTAATGAGGGCTTTTTTACGAGTCATCGACAATACCTGCGGTGATCTGGAAAAACGGTAGGGATGAGCGGATGCGGGACGATTACGAACAAGCGTCATTGGCCTACGTAGGTTGCAAGGCGTGCCTGACTCGGTTCCGTCACTGGCTTTTCCTTGAATCACCATGTATTCCTACGGCGACGTTCGTTATCCGATAGGATTTGGACGAGCCCGTTCACGAGGAGCCATGAATGTCACTTCAGCCAGCCGCCGCTGACCAACCGGCATCCCCATCAAGAATATCGCGCGATGAACGCTTCGGCCTTTTGCGACAGCGCGGAGCGGTGGTGTGGTTGACCGGGCTCTCCGGTGCCGGCAAGACCACGATTGCCAGGGCCTGCGAACGGCAGCTGATCGAGGCCGGGCGTGTTGCCTATGTGCTCGATGGTGACGAGGTCCGTCAAGGATTGTCGCGTGATCTTGGATTCAGTCCGACCGATCGTCACGAACAGATCCGTCGTGTGGGGGAAGTGGCACGATTATTCGCTGACGCCGGGGTGATTGTCATCGTCGCCTTGATCTCGCCGTATGCGGCCGATCGTGCCGCCGCCCGCGCGTGTGCGGTGGACTTGACCTTTTTGGAAGTTTTCGTCGATGCTTCCATGAGCCACTGCGAGGCCCGGGACACCAAGGGTCTCTATCGCCAAGCCCGCAATGGGACGATTGGCAACCTTACTGGCCTAGGCTCGCCATACGAGGTGCCGACGGCGCCCGATCTGCGACTGAGTACGGGAGAGCAGTCAGTTGCAGAATCACTCGCGGCACTGTGGCAGTTGTTGGGCGCACGGGGTTTGCTGCTGATGCATGAATCAACTCCATCGTCGCCTTAGAGCGGGTCGCAATTAATAACCGTTTGCCCAAGGGCAGTGAATCGTCTTTATAACCGCTTCGAGGTCTGGCATCTTCATGTTGAGCCTGTCAGGCGAAGCTTGTTCACGCGATCACCAAGCCAGTGATGATTCGTGATATTTGAGGGCCTAGGAAATCTCCCTTTAACAGATCCAAGCGGCGAGCTAAAGCACTCATATGAGCGTGACTGGCGCATCGCAGCGCCGCTTGCACGGCAGGATGATCATGAAAATCAGGGCGATTTCCGTAGCGTTCGGCGAAGGTCGTTGCCTGTTGACGTAGTGTCCGGAGATTGTGCCTGCGGCGAGCCAAGCGTGCTGCCGCATACGTAATTCTCCCGCTTATTTCACGAGGTACGGCTCCTGATTCGGTCACATTGCCGCCATGGAAACGATAGGAAATCCGGGCTGACGGTTCGCAGCCAATCTTCCCAAAGCCTGAGGCGACCAGGGCCAACCAATAATCATGCATCACCGCCGTCGGGGGAATCGGCAACGCCAAGTCGATCAATGACCGATTGACCACCATGGTGCATCCCCACAGCACGGAGCGGTAAAGCATTCGGCGAAATTGTTGGTCTCGTGGAGGATAAACTCGACGCCAGCGATGCAGCGAACTCGACATCTCCATCCCCTGCGCATCGACAACCCGTAAGTCACCATGAACGCAGAGCGGGACCTTTGCGCCGTGACGTTGAGCCATGACCTGAAGTCGTGCCATCGAACGCGCCAGCTTATCTGAATCCCAACAATCATCCTGATCGCAGAGCGCCACGTATTCAGCGCTTGTTGCGGCCAAGAGCCGAGAAAAATTTGTTCGAGGCCCGCCCGTCGGTTCTTGTGATATCCAGACGACCGGGAAGGGAGCCGTTTTTGCAAATGCATCGACGCAGGCCACCGACTGATCAGAGCTGCCATCGTCGGCCACCAGCAAACGGCTCGGCAGTAATTTCTGCCGAGCTAACGAAGACAATTGCTCCGGTAGATACTGGGCACCATTATAAGTGGCAAGTACAACCTCAAGGTCACACCTCACCCCTGGCCAGTTCCTAACCGCTCACCCCGGTAGGTGCCGCTGCGAATACGTGCGATCCATTCAGGGTGATCCAAGTACCATTGTACAGTCTTGCGCAGACCGGTGGCGAAGGTCTCGCGTGGTTTCCATCCCAAGTCCCGTTCGATCTTGCCCGCGTCGATGGCGTAGCGCAGGTCGTGGCCCGGGCGGTCGGCGACAAAGGTGATCAGTGAGCGATAACCACCGACGCGACCGCTCGGCTTCAGCTCGTCCAAGGTGTCGCATAACAAGTGCACGATGTCGAGATTCTTCCACTCGTTATGGCCGCCGACATTGTAGGTCTCACCGATGGCGCCGGTGCGTACGATGCAATCGATGGCCCGGGCATGATCTTCGACATACAACCAGTCGCGGACATTGGCGCCTTTGCCATAGACCGGCAGTGATTTGCCGGCGAGGGCATTGGCGATCATCAGCGGGATCAGCTTCTCGGGGAAGTGATAGGGGCCGTAGTTGTTTGAGCAGTTGCTCATCGTCACCGGTAGACCGAAGGTGCGATGCCATGCCCGTACGAGGTGATCGCTGGCGGCCTTCGAAGCGCTGTACGGACTCGATGGATCGTAGCTGGTGGCCTCGGTGAATAGCCCGCTATCGCCAAGCGAGCCGTAGACCTCATCCGTTGACACATGGTGGAAGCGCACGGTTTTGGCAGCATCGCCGGGAAGCATCGCCCAGGCCTGCCGGGCGGCATGCAGGAGCGTGGCGGTACCCATGACATTGGTCTGGACAAATGCCATGGGTCCATCGATCGAGCGATCGACATGGCTCTCGGCGGCGAGATGGATGACGGTATCGGGGCGATGCTCCGCGAAGACCTGCGCGATCGCCGCGCCGTCACTGATGTCGGCTTTTACGAAGCGGTGGCGGGCGGCCTGGGTCGGCGAGAGATCAGCGAGATTGTCGGGGTTGCCGGCATAGGTCAGGACATCGAGATTGACCACGATCAGCTGCGGGTCGCTGACTAAGAGATGCCGGACGAGATTCGAACCGATGAAGCCCATGCCGCCGGTAACCAGGGCGATGCGCGGTGTATGCAGGGCGGGCGGCGACGAATGCTGGGGCATGAATGATTTCCATGAACACAGGTGGGGCGATGGAGGAGCGTACGATCGGATCCGCGCCCGTTTATTTACTTACAGTATAAGAGATGTCGGTGCGTCAATTAGCCGCGTGATCACCGACGTAACGCTGCAAGGCTTCTTGCCAGTCTTGCGGTTGAGGTAGCCCATGCACCCGCAAGGCGGTTTTCTCGAGGCGGCTGTTGGCTGGACGGGGTGCCGGGCGGGGGAAATCGGCGGTCGCGCAGGGTATCATCCCACGCGTCAATCCATAGTGCGCGAAGATTGCCTGGGCGAAACCGAACCATGAGGTTTCGCCGCTGCAGGTGAGGTGCAGGGTGCCCGCCAGAGGATGCACAAGCAGCCGCTCGATGGTGTCGGCGACCACGTCAGTCGAGGTCGGATTGCCGATTTGATCGGCGACTACCTTGAGTGGAGCCCCGCTTTCGCCACCCAGCTTGCGCATGGTATGGAGGAAGCTGGGCCCGCCGGGGCCATACAGCCAGGCGACGCGAGCAATCACGTGGTCGGCGCAATGCGTACGCACGGCTTCCTCGCCCGCGAGTTTGCTCTGGCCATAGACGGTGCGCGGGCCGACCGCATCCCACTCGCGATACGGGCGTTGGAGGTCGCCGCCGAAGACGTAATCGGTGCTGATCGCGATCAGTCGCGCGCCATGCCGCTGGCAGGCGATGGCGACATTGGCTGAGCCTATCCCATTGAGGGCGAAGGCGCGCTCGCTCTCGTTCTCGCAGGCATCGACCTTGGTGTGCGCCGCGCAGTGGATCACCACCTGGGGACGCCAGCCGCCGATCGCCTCGCTGACCGCCGTAGCCGAGGTCACATCGAGTTCGCGCGCACCAGTGGCACGTAGCTCATGGTGGGACAACCGGCGCACCAGGGTCCGGCCGAGCATGCCGGTGCCGCCGGTGATGAGGATCCTCATCGCCGGTATGCGGGACGATCCGCGTGGGGAATTTCTGCCAGCAACGGCCAGGCGGCATCACGTTGATTCAGTTGCGGGACGACCCCGACATCCGGCCAGGGAATAGCGACAGCGGGATCGTTCCAGCGCAAGCCGCGCTCATGTTCCTTCGACCAGTAGTCGGTGACCTTGTACAGCACATCCGCTGATTCGCTGGTAACCACGAAGCCATGGGCATAGCCCTTGGGTACCCATAGCATGCGCTTGTTGGTTTCGCTCAACTCGGCTGCGACCCACTTGCCGAAAGTCGGGCTATCGAGGCGCACATCGACGACCACATCGTAAATCGCGCCGCGCAGGCAGCGCACGATCTTGTCTTGCGGCTGATGGATCTGGTAATGCAGGCCGCGCAGGATCCCACGCGGGGAGCGCGATTGATTGTCCTGTACGAATTTCTGTTCGAAGCCCAGCTCGGTAAATAGCTGCTGGTTGAAGGCTTCGTAGAAATATCCGCGTTCGTCGCCGAAGACCGTCGGCTCGAGGAGCCATACATCCGGCAAGGCCGTAGGAATCTTCTTCATGTTCAGCGGTGCCCCGCTTGGCGCAGCAGATCCCAGAGATAACTGGCATAGGCGCTCTTGCCCATGGCCTGGGCTTCGGCTTTCACCTCGTCTGGGCCGATCCAGCCATTGTGCCAGGCGATTTCTTCGAGGCAGGCGATCTTGAGTCCTTGGCGGGCCTCGATCGCTTCCACGAAATTGCCAGCCTCGAGCAGGCTTTGGTGTGTTCCGGTGTCAAGCCACGCCGTCCCTCGGCCGAGCTTCTCGACCTGCAGCTCGCCGCGGCCCAGAAAGACCTTGTTGAGATCGGTAATCTCATATTCGCCGCGGGCGCTGGGCTTGAGTTTTGCCGCCTCGTCGCACACCTCCGGGCCATAGAAATACAGGCCGGGCACAGCATATTGGCTCTTCGGCTGCTGGGGTTTTTCCTCTAACGAGATCGCCTTGCCCTGGGCATCGAATTCGACTACGCCGTAGGCCGAGGGATCGCGCACATAATAAGCGAAGACCAGACCGCCCTTACTGATCTGCGCGGCACGTCGGGTGGTATCGGTCATGCCATGACCGTAGAAGATGTTATCGCCCAGCACCAGGCTTCCCGGACCACCGGCGAGAAAATCGCGGCCGATGACGAACGCCTGGGCCAGGCCATTGGGCACGGCCTGTTCCGCATAGCTGAAACGCATCCCCAGGCGCGCACCGTCGCCGAGCAGCTCGCGGAAGCGCGGAAGGTCCTGTGGCGTGCTGATGATCAACACCTCGCGGATGCCAGCGAGCATCACCGTCGACAGCGGATAATAGATCATCGGCTTGTCGTACACCGGCATGAGCTGCTTGCTCACGACCTTGGTGCAAGGATGCAGTCGCGAACCAGCGCCGCCAGCAAGGATGATCGACTTCATGAGTCTGCCTGCCGTTCATCGCACAGTCGTCTGGCGTGGTGTGGTTTTTGCATAAAGAATTAGGATCGAGGAGAAAATGTGCGAGCTTTGCAATGATTTTTCAATGCAGGCTCAAGATCTTAGCCCGACCTCGAAAAATACAAATTAAAGTGCTTGATCTATTTAGTATGCAATAGAATGAAGTGCGTACACGCTAAGCCTCGGGCCACATAGCCGTCTGAGCGCTGAATCACCCTTGATTGGAAGTCTCCCTGGCGAGGCTCGCTCTGCTTACCCAGGATGGATATGCTCATGTCGCTAGTTCACTCGGGCCGTGCCAGGGTCTCATGGGCCGACACTTCCTTGGCCGTCGGCTTGCTGATTTCCGCTGTCGGCATGTGTGTCTCAGTTCCTCTCGTTTATGCCGGTTATGCAGTGGCTGCGGTCGGCGCTCTTCTTGAACCACGCCGCTTGGCCCCGTTTCTCGTCGGCTGGCCATGGGCATTGGCACTGAGCGCATGGATGACGCTATGCGGTTTTTTTAGCTCATTCGAAGTTTCCCGGGTGCCGCCGGGGTGGACCTATTGCTGGTTGGCATTGCCGATATGGGCCTTGGCGGCTTCCCAGCCGCAGCGTTTGGCCTTGGCGATGTGGGGTTTCGCTTCTGGAGCAGTGCTTGCTACCACTCTCGCGGCACTGCAGTTCTTTATCGGCTATGGCAACGACGTACCTCCCTGGCGCATCGATCGCCAGGGCCCGAAAATGGTGAAGGCCTCTGGTTTTTATAGTCATTGGATCCGTTTCGGTGACGCGGTGGCATTTGCGGCCCTGGCACTGGCAGCATGGCTGTATCGGTTTCGAGGCTTGGCGCTGTCTCCGATCTGGTGGCGCTGTGGCGTAGCGGCATTCCTAGCCTTGGGCTTGGCAGCGACCTTCATCAGCAATGCTCGCGGCGCTTTCATCGCCTTTATCGTCGGCGCCTGGGTTCTAGCAGCGAGTCTGTTGCCGTGGCGTCGTCTTGGTGTGTTTACTGTTGCCATGATCGTGATCCTGGGCCTGACGGTGGCGTTGGCCTGGCCCACGCACGGAGCACGCATCCAAAATGCCATGGCGGGGAGAGACGGACGGACCTACATCTGGCACACCGCTTGGGAAACTTTTCGTCAGCATCCGCTGACTGGTGTTGGACATCGTGGATACGATAAAGGTGCTTTGGCCACGGTGGCGCAGGGCCTGTCGGAAGCCGGCCCCGAAGGGGCTGATATGGGAAACGCACATAATAGTTTCTTAAGCCTATTGGTACTTTATGGCGTGCCGGGGTTGTTCTTGTGGTCAGCGTGGTTGTTCAGTGTCGGGCGCGAAATCTGGGGCCTGCGCCATCGCCATCCGGCAGCAGGTCCGCTGCTGGTGGCGACGCTCAGCATATTTTTGGTAGGTTCCCTGACAGAGGATCTGGCGGCGTACGCATCATCGCGCTTTCAGCTCTTTTTCGGTTTGGCCGTGGCCCTGGGTTGCGCGCGAACCGTATCCCCGGCGGAAGGAGAGTTGCTGCGTCGCTGATTAAATCAGACGATTCGCAGAATGTGCGTCTCAACCAAGCTCTTTACAGATAATATCATGGTATACATACTAATGTACCACTATGAAAAAAGC
>JBILBP010000412.1:0-2500 GCA_044353645.1 Planctomycetota bacterium
CCGGTGAACTGCTCGGCAGCCAACAGCACGGCGCCCTGCGCTTGCGCGTCGCCGATCTCGGGCGCGACCTCGATCTGTTGCAGGCGGCGCATCAGCGCGTGGCTCAGGCCGGGTCGGCGGAGCTGCCGCCGGCGCTGCAGGCCTGGGTCCCGGGCACGGATGCGCCCTTGGCGGGAGCCGGCTGATGAGTGCCGAGCAACCCCGCTTCGCTCCCACGCCGTGGCTGGCCAATCGGCATCTGCAGACCTTGGCGGCGGCACTGTTGCCCAGCCCCCGGCTGGAGGTGCACACGGAACTATTTGAGCTGCCCGATGGAGATGCCATCGAGGTCCTGCGCACCGGTCCGGTAGCGGGGCGGCCGGCGGTGCTGTTGCTGCACGGCCTCGAAGGCTCGCAGCGCTCGCCCTACGCGCGGGCCCTGCTGGCCGCGTTCGAGCAGCGTGGATGGTGCGGCGTCCTGCTTCACGCGCGCGGCAGCGCCCAGCGCCCCAACCGCCTGGCGCGCGGCTATCATTCGGGCGATTGGGCCGACGCCGCCGTCGTGGTCGCGCACCTGCAGGCCGCCGGGGCCACCGCCGTCGTCGGTGTCGGCGTCTCGTTGGGTGGCAACGTGCTCTTGAAGTGGCTGGGCGAGAGCGGATCCGCCTGCCCACTGCAGGCGGCGGTGGCGATCAGCGTGCCGTTTGATCTCGGCGCCTGCGCCGATGCGTTATCGGTGGGCTTCGCACGTTTCTATCAATGGCATCTGCTGCGCGACATGCGCGCCTCGGTGTGGGCCAAGCGCGAGCTGAACGGCCTCACCGCCGCGGCCCTGCGTGGCCTGACGACCTTCCGCGCTTTCGACGATCAGCTCACCGCCCCGCAAAACGGCTTCGCCGGCGTCGAAGATTATTACACGCGCTGCAGCTCTCGGCAGTTCCTCGGCGGGATCGTCACGCCCACGACCCTCATCCAGGCGGCGGACGATCCTTTCGTCCCCTCGGCTTCATTGCCTGAAAACCTGCCGCCCGCTGTCCGGCTGTGGTTGTCGGCGCAGGGCGGACACGTTGGTTTTCTGAGTGGCGCCTGGCCGCGGGCGTGGTTGCCGACGGCGGTCACCGCCGCACTCGCCGATCATCTGTCGACGGTAGTGGTGGAGTCGGTCTGGTGATGTCGAGGGTGGTTGCGAAAGAAGCCCTCACCAACGCTCCTCGCTTGGTGCCTCCGGGTGCACCATCTCGCCGCTGGCGGCGCCGATGATCAGCAGCACCAGAGTCGCGAAGGTCCAGGCCAGGATTACTAGTACGACGCCGGTCAAGGGCACCGCGCTGCTGCGGTAGCGCTCGGGATAGAGCCGCGCCGAACGGGACGCCCGCCAAGCATTGAATAGACAGAACACGCCGAAGAAAAATGGCAGCGGCGGGATCCACCAGCTCATGAAGGCCAAGATGCCGCTCGCCAAGCACAGGGCGGTGCCGGGGGATGAGCGTAAGGGCGCTGCTGGGGCGGTCATGCTGACAACCCGGCAAGGGCCGCGGTCGAGGCGTCGCGCACCTGCTGGTGCAGCGAATTGCCGTGACTGTCCATGGTCACGATGCAGGGGAATTTCTCGACCCACAGATGCCAGATGGCTTCCGGGCTGCCGAGGTCCATCCAATCGACGCCGTCGACGCGGGTGATGCGCTCGGCGCAGACCTGCGCCGCCCCACCGATGGCATGCAGGTACACACAACCGTATTTGATGCAGCCTTCGAGGGTTTTCGGGCCCATGCCGCCCTTGCCGATGACCCCGCGGATGCCGTGGTCGCGCATCACTTCCCACTGATAGGGCTCCTCACGCGACGAGGTCGTGGGGCCAGCTCCGCGACAGACCCACTTGTCGCCCTCTTTGACCATCACCGGGCCGCAGTGGTAGATGATCTGCCCCGCGAGGTCGACCGGCGGCTTTTCGCCATGATGCAGACGGTGATGCATCGCGTCACGGCCGGTATAGAGCCGGCCGCTGAGCTCGACGGTGTCGCCGACGCGCAGACTGCGGGCCTGGGCTTCGCTGATGGGAGTGGTCAGTTGGACGAGGGCCATGGAGGTCTCAGTACAGCCATTGGGAGATGGAGCCGTTGTCGGCGAGGTTCACGCCCTGACGGCGGAAGGCCCAGCACATGTAGCTGATGGCGACGAAGAAGCTCGCCGGCACGCGATTGAGGGCCCCGGCCTTGCAACCGAGCAGCGTGGTCTTGCCGCCGAACCCCATCGGCCCGATGCCCGATTGGTTGGCCTTGGCCACTACCCGTTGCTCGAGTCCGGCGAGGGTCGCTTCCGGGTTCACATCATCGAGCCGGCGCAGCAACTGGGTCTTGGCGCAGGCCATGCCGCTGACGCGATCACCGCCGATGCCGACGCCGAGGATGCCCGGGCCGCAGCCCTGGCCCTGGGCCTGCAGCACGCAATCGAGCACGGCGTTTTCGACGCCCTTGAGATCGCGCCCGCCGAACTTGGGATGCGGCAGGGTGTAGGTGGCGCC
>JBILBP010000089.1:0-8576 GCA_044353645.1 Planctomycetota bacterium
TGCGCAGCACTCCGGCGGCGGCGCTGCGCACTACGCACAGGCGGGCCCGCACCGGGCCGGCTTCGAGGACGCTGATGGTCGCGCTGCCGCCGAGGTTTTCGCCATTGAGACGCGGCGCCACCGCCGGTCCGACGAGCTCGGCGAAGAGGCCCCGCCAGCACAGTCGCGTCACTTGTCCGAGGCTATCGAACTCGGCGCGCACCAAGCCATTGTCGAGCACCTGTTCCTCGACTTCCCAGAGCACATCGGCAACCGGCTCATCGACCGCACGCAGGGTCACGGCTTCAAGCGCGCCGAGCTCGACGCAGGTCAGCAGTTCCGGACCTTCGAGTCCTTCGACGATCTGCACTGGCGACTGACGGCCATGGCTGTCGACCAGTGCCCAGGGCTTACTGGTACTGGGTAGCGAGACCACCAGCCAGCGGGCGAAGGGCAGTGGATTCCACGCCCCCAGGGCCCCGTCTTCGATGGTGCGTGCGACGAGCACCGGCATGCGTGGCGCCCGTGTGCGATCGAGGGTGGTGAGCACGCGATGCCAGGCAGCCCCGGTGCCGATACCCAGGCAGGCGCTGGCGTCTTCGAGGCGGGCCACGTCGACCAGCGACAAGAGCCCGTGATCATCGGCGAAGCGCGCCGGCCCGGCCGGCAGATCACCGCGATGAAGGGCCTCGATGAGCATCTCGGGTTCTGGTGGAAGCTCCGCGACCGTCAGGCGATTACCGCCGAAGCCTTCCCAGCGGAAATTTGCTGCTGGTTGGCCGGTGGTGAGCAAGGTGGTGATCCCGCCCAGGCGCAGCACATCCGGCAGCGAGCCGTTCAACGGCGGCAGGATCTCGGCGACGATGGCGTCGACCTGATCCAGGCGCAGATCTTCCAGCCAACGCAGGAGCACGGCGAGTGGGGGCAGGGTGCCGCTGGGCAGGAGCGGCAAAAGCGGGGCGCTGGGCATACCCGAGTTTACCTTACGCCGGGCGCGGTCGCCAGTCGCCGGGCGCGTTCCGCGGCGGCATGGAGACGGCTGGGGATGCTGGTGCAGCCGGTGGTCACCGCATCGGTGGCGAGGGCCGTATCGGTTACCTCGGAGGGGGCTCCGAGGTGATCAAGGTAGTCAGCTAATAGTTGATACTGGCGGGCGCGGGCGATGCCGTGCTCGGCGCCGGTGGTCGCCCACAGCCAATCGCTGAAGGCCAGGAAACCATCAAACGGCGAATCGCTGGGCGCGTACATCAGGGCCAGCTCGAGCCCGCGCACGAAGCCACCGTCGTTGACGTAGATCTCGAAATAGCGCGCGAAACGCTTGAAACGCTGCATCTGCACGAAGGGGAAATCACGCGAGGCGAGCAGGTCGTAGGGCGTCTCGCGATTGAACTGCATCGCGAAGGGGACCACGTGGCGGATCAGCGGCGTGCCTGGGAGGAGCTTGAGGATACCGATCTGGATCTCGCCCGGCTGCATCCGCCACAAGGCGTCGAACGAGGTCCGGAAGCTCGCCGGGGTTTCGCCGGGCAGGCCGACGATCAGATCAGCATGGACATGAATGCCGGTGTGTTCGCGCAACCATCTGAGATTGGTCTCGGTCTTGGCCGTATCCATGCGCCGGCTGATCAACTCACCGACCACCGGCGTGAAGCTCTGGATGCCGATTTCCAACTGCACGGAATCCTTGGGGAACCACGCGAGCAGGGCCTGCACCGATTCCGGCAGACGGTCCGGCACCATCTCGAAGTGCAGGAACAGGTCATCGCGCCAGCGCGCTTGGAAAAAAGTGAGGATGGCGGTGGCGGTGCTCGGCTTGAGGTTGAAGGTCCGATCGACGAACTTGAAGGTCCGGCAACCGCGTGCGAGCAGCTGCTCCATCGCCGCCAGGAAGGGTTCGAGGGGCACGGTGCGCACGCCATCCTCGATCGAGGAGAGGCAGAACTCGCAGGTGAAGGGACAGCCCCGGCTGGCCTCGACGTAGATCAGACGGTGCTTGAGATCGTCGTCGGTGTAGAGGTCGTAGGGCAGTACCAGCGTCGCCGGATCGGGCTTGGGTGTGGCGATGATCTTCGCCGTCGGCATGCCTGTCAGCAGGCTGCTGCAGACCTCGCGGAAGGCGATATCGGCTTCGCCGCGGATGGTCACGTCGGCGAGCTGCAGCAGGGCATCGTCATCAGCGGCATGGGTCGGCTCGGGGCCGCCGATGACCACCCGGATGTGCGGCGCGACCTGCTTCATAATCTGGATCACCTGCGTGGTCTCGCGGCGGTTCCAGATGTAGATGCCGAAGCCGACGATCGCCGGCGACTCCGCGAGCAGGCGCTCGACGACGCGCGCCGGCGGATCGCTGATGGTGAATTCGCGGATCACCGTCTGCGCTTGCAGGGGGCCCATGTTGGCCAGCAGATAACGCAGGCCGAACGCGCAATGGCTCCAGCGGGCGTTGAGCGTCGCCAGGACAATGCGCGGCGCGGTCATGGGACTTTGCTGACGGTGTAGCTCACGGGCTTGCCGTTGATCTGCGCTTCGTGGGCGGCCTGGCCGCGCACGAAGCTCGTGGCCAGGACCTCGCCGGCGATGGTCGAGGCATGCTGCGCGAGCGCCGCCGCCACGTCCTCGTCGTTGCTGTCCCAGCTCACGGCAATGCGATCGGCGATATCGAAGCCGGCATCCTTGCGCGCCTGCTGCAGCAGGCTGGTGAACTCGCGGGCGTGGCCTTCGGCGACCAGCGCCGGAGTCAGCGCCGTATCCAGGGCGGCGGTGACCGCGCCCTGGCTGGCGGTCACCTCTTTGCCGGAAGAGCCACCGACGGGTTTGCGTTCGAGGATGACATCGGCGAGGCGGATGGCCTCGCCGACGACGGCCAGCTCGGCGCCGCCTTCGAGCTGCGCGACTTTCGCATGGCCCCAGGTCGCGAGCACCGCGCCGATGTCCTTGAGCTTGGCTCCGCAGCGCTTGCGCAGCTCAGCAAAATTCGGCTTGCAGCTGACGGCGACGAAGGCCGCCTCGTCGGCGCTGACCGCTACGGTCTTCACATTCAGTTCATCGCGCAGGGTGCGCGCGTGGCGTTCGGCGGCGCCGCGCACCGCCGTCTCGCGCGAGACCACGGTCAGCGTCGCCAGCGGCTGGCGGACTTTCAGCTTGTGGTCCTCGCGCAGCTTGCGCCCGAGGCCGACGATGCGGCGGACGATGGCGATGTCGTCTTCGAGCTGGGCGTCGATGGCGGCGGCGTCGACCTGGGGATAGTCGCACCAATGCACGCTCGCCGGGGCGGCGGCATCGACCGGCCGCACCAGGCGCTGATAGACTTCTTCAGTGAGGAAGGGCATGAACGGCGCCAAGACCTTGGCGAAGGTCACCAGCACGTCGTACAAGGTGGTAAAGGCGTCGCTCTGATCCTGGACCTCGCTGCTCTTCCAGAAGCGCGCCCGCGACGAGCGGATGTACCAGTTGGTGAGGTCATCGATGAAGTGCACCAGGCGCGGTACGACGTTGTAGAGGCGATAGCCTTCCATCTCGGCGTTGACGTCGCGGATCAGGCTCTGCATCACCGACACGATCCAGCGATCGAGTTCGGCGCGCTCGGCCAGCGGCCGGGCCTTGACCGTGCGCGGATCGAAACCATCGATGCTGGCGTAGGTGGTGAAGAAGCTCAGCGCGTTCCAGTAGGGCAGGACCACCGTGCGCACGATCTCCTTGAGCCCGGCTTCGCTGAACTTCAGCGGCTCGGCGCGGACCACCGGCGAATCGATGAGGTAGGCGCGCAAAGCGTCGGCGCCGATCTCGTGCAGGACCTTGTTGGGATCGGGATAATTCTTCTTCGACTTCGACATCTTCTGGCCGTCTTCGGCGAGGACCAAGCCGTTGACCACGACATTGCGGAAGGCCGGCTTGTCGAACAGCGCCGTCGACAGCACCAGCAAGGTGTAGAACCAACCGCGTGTCTGATCGAGGCCTTCGGCGATGAACTGGGCCGGGAAATTGGCCTCGAAGTGCTCCTTGTTCGCGAACGGGTAGTGCTGCTGGCCATAGGGCATGGCCCCCGACTCGAACCAGCAATCGAGGACCTCCGGCGTGCGCCGGTAGGTTTGGCCGTTCTTGACGAAGGTCACCTGGTCGAGGTGGTGCTTGTGTAGATCGGTGACGCGTACGCCCGAGAGCTGTTCCAGCTCGGCGATCGAACCGACGCAGATCATGTCGCTCTTGTCCTCGCTGACCCACACCGGCAGGCACGAGCCCCAGAAGCGGTTGCGCGAGATGTTCCAATCTTTGGCTTCTTTGAGCCAGTTGCCGAAGCGGTTGGCGCCGATCTGTTCGGGCACCCAGCGGATCTGCTGATTGTTGGCCGCGAGACGCTCGCGGAGGTCCTCGACGCGCACGTACCAGGCTTCGATGGCGCGGTAGATCAGCGGCGTGTCGGTGCGTTCGCAGAACGGATAGCTGTGGACGATGGTCGACTGGTGGACGAGTTTGCCCTCGGCCTTGAGGCGGGCGATAATCGCCTTGTCGGCGTCCTTGCAGAACTGCCCGGCATATTCGGGGACGGCGGCGGTGAACTTGGCTTCTTCATCGAGCGGATCGACGAGTTCGATGCCGGCGGCGCGGCACACGCGGTAGTCGTCCTCACCATAGGCGGGAGCGAGATGGACGATGCCGGTGCCGTCGCCGGTGGTGACGAATTCATCGCTCAGCAGACGAAAGGAATTCGCCTGCTCGGCGAAGTACGGGAACAGCGGCTCGTACTCCAGGCCGGCGAGGACCTTGCCCGGCAGCTCGGCGAGGATGCGGTATTGTTCGGGCTTCTTGTAGATCGCCGCAAGGCGGTCCTTGGCCAGCAGGTAGACCTCGCCTTTTTCCAGGTCTTCGATCCAGCAATAGGTGATCTCGGGCCCGGCACACAGCGCGAGGTTTTCGGGCAGGGTCCACGGCGTCGTGGTCCAGGCGAGGATGAAGGCCTTGCCGGCGCCGATGGCGGCGAAGACCTCTGGCGATTTCTCGCGACAGCTGGCGAGCACGGCGATGTCGGTGTTGCGCACGCGGAAGCGCACGGTGATTGCCGGATCCTGGACGTCCTTGTAGTTGTTGCCGGCCTCGAAATTCGACAGCGGCGTGGTCAGCTTCCACGAGTAGGGCATGATGCGGTGAGCTTTGTACACCCGGCGGTTGCCGTTGGCGTCGGTCTGCTCCCAGAGCTGCTTGAACACCCACCACACCGATTCCATGAACTGCGGATCCATGGTCTTGTAGTCA
Organism: Planctomycetota bacterium; assembly: GCA_044353645.1. Classification (GTDB taxonomy): domain Bacteria; phylum Planctomycetota; class UBA11346; order UBA11346; family UBA11346; genus CAIUVD01. The sequence continues at coordinate 5,230 of JBILBP010000089.1, forward strand.
TTGTCGAAGTCGACCCAGCGGCCCATGCGCCGCACCGTCTTGCGCCACTCGCCGACATAGGTCTGCACCAGCGAGCGGCAGGTCTCGTTGAAATGGCTGACGCCCTTCTCGCGGATCTCGGCGGCGCCCGACCAGCCGAGCTCTTTTTGCGCCAGGCTCTCGATCGGCAGACCGTGGCAGTCCCAGCCGAAACGGCGCTCGACATGGTAGCCACGCATGTTCCAGAAGCGCGGCACGATGTCCTTGATCGTACCGGCCAGCAGATGGCCGTAGTGCGGCGTGCCGGTGGCGAATGGCGGGCCATCGTAGAACACGAATTCCTTGGCGCTTTTGCCTGCTGCCGCCCGGCGCTTGTTCGACTCGCGGAAGGCGTCGAGGCGATCCCAGAGGGCAAGGATGCCATCCTCGATCTGCGGGAAACTGACGTTGGCGGGAACCTTGTCGAAGACGGGCTTGGGCGCGGGCTGGCTCATGGGGGCGAGAGCCTAGTCGCTCGAGCGGAATTGCGACCGTCGAGGGGCGATCTTACGCACATCGTCGGATGGACCTCAGGCGGGCAGGCACCAGCGCGTGAGGATCGTATTGCCGAGCACCTGCGGCGGACATTCCGGCTGCCAGTGCTGGCCGTCGGGAATGGTCGGCACGCCACGTCCGCGGGCGATCGCCAGTCCGCCGCCGAGGGTCGTGCCGCCTTGATACAGTTCGAGGCGATCGTACAGCCGGGCGGCGAGGAAGGCGCCATGGATGGCGGCCCCGCCTTCGACGAGGATGTCGTTGAGGCCGAGGGCCGCCAAGGAGCGCGCCACTGCCGGCAAATCGTGCGCATCGGCGACCGCCAGCAGTTCGACGCCCCAGGCTTTCAGGCGCGTCGTATCAGCATCGGGATGATGGACGACCAGCAATGGCGCACGATCGAGGGTGTGCAGCAGATGGGAGTCATCGTCGAGGTCGGCGGTGGCATTGAGGACGATGCGCAGCAGCGGCTTGGCCCGCGGGTGGCTGGCGAGCAGCTGCGGATCATCGGCCTTTGCCGTGCCGCTGCCGATGAGGATGGCGTCGAAGGCGCGTCGCCGTCGCCGCGACAAGGCCAACGCCAACGGCGAGGAGATCCACCCGCTGCGCCCGCTCTCGGTGGCCAGGAAACCATCCAGGGTGGAGGCCCATTTGCCGGTGAAACGCGGGCGTTTGGCGCTGAGGCGGCGGAGGAAGCCACCATGCAGGTGCTGCGCCCACGGATCATGGGCGCAGACCGCGGTCACGCCCGCCGTGGTCAGGTGGGCGCACGAGGTGCCCTGGCTGGGATCATCGGCGCCGATCACCACGCGGGTGATGCCGGCAGCGATCAGCAGCTCGGCGCAGGCCGTGCCGCCCGCCGAACGCCGCGTGCAGGGGGCGAGCGTGACGTAGGCAGTGGCGCCCTGCGTCGGGTGGCCGCGACGCGCCGCCTCGGCGAGGGCCGCGGCTTCGGCATGGATCTGCGGGGTATCAGTCGCAGGGCTGGTGCGGCCTTCGCCAAGGACCACGCCCTCACGGACGAGGACGCAGCCGACGCCGGGATTGGGCGCGGTCGTGCCCAGGGCCTTCGATGCCAGCCGACATGCACGTTGTAGCCAGCGCGAATCAGCGGTGGCTTCCGACATCGCCTTAGGCTTTCTTCAACTCGGGCTTCAACTCGGGCTTCAACTCGGGCTTCAACTCGGGCTTCAGCTCGGGCTTCAACTCGGGCCGCTTCAGGTCGTTCGGCCGATGATCGCGGGCCAGGCGGTCGAGGACGCCGTTGATGAGCTTGGTGGTCTTCTCTTCCGAACCGTAGCGTTTGGCGAGCTCGATGGCTTCGTTGATGGCGACCTTCGGCGGCGTGTCATCGCGATAAAGGATCTCGCAGGCGCCTAAGCGCATGATCGCGCGATCGACCACCGCCAGGCGATGGATGGTCCAGTTTTCCAGGCGCTTATCGATGGCGGCGTCGACCGGCACGCGATTTTCGGCGAAGGTCGCGAGCAGGCTCTTGGCGAAGAGCACGGCTTCGGGATTGGTGGCGCCGGTGTCCTCGGGCTCGAACGAGGGCAGGAGATGGCCATCGTCGACGAACTTGTTCTGTTCAAACGCGTACAGCAATTGCAGGGCGACAGCCCGGCCGGCGGTACGTGAAGCGGGCGACAGGGAAAGAGCGGGGTCAGTCACGAGATGGGTCAGATCTGGGCAAAGAGTGAAAGCATTTCCATGGCCACGGCGGCGGCTTCGGCGCCCTTGTTGCCGGCCTTGCCACCGGCGCGCGAAGCCGCCTGATCGGTGGTGTCGGTGGTCAGCACGCCGAAGATCACCGGCTTGCCGCAGTCGAGTCCGACCTTTGCTAGGCCCTTGGCACATTCGCCAGCGACGTAGTCGAAATGCGGAGTCTCGCCGCGGATCACTGCTCCGAGGGCGATGACGGCGTCATGCTTCACCGCCAGCTTCTGTGCCGCCAGGGGCAATTCCCAGGCGCCTGGTACGCGGACGACGGTGATGTGATCATCGGCCACGCCATTACGGCGCAGGGTGTCCACGGCAGCCGCCACCAATTGCTCAACAATCGTCGCATTAAAGCGGCTCGCGACGATGGCATAGCGCATGCCGGTCAAGGACGTCAGATTGCCAGAGAGCTGGTTGGGCATGAAAACCTCGGAATGGCCGGGCATCCTAGGCCTCGGCCAACCAGGGCAACGCCAACCAGCGGCTGCCTGCGCGCCCACCGCCGAGGCCGCCGCCGAAGCCCTCGCTGGCGCGGGACTCCAGTGCCGCTCCCAGGCTTCCCCTAATTCACGGAATGACGCTGCAAACTCGCTGGAAATCGTTACCAGGAATGCAGAGGTGACATTGACAGAATGAGTGGTTTCAACTGATAACTACTTACATAGTGAATGCCATTGGGCGGTTACCCCATCGCACCATTAAGCTGTCTGCGGACTGTAAGAGAGCCAAATGTAAGAGGTCAACGTTGAGATCAGTTGAGATCAGTTGAGATCAGTCGAGATCAGTCGATCACCTGCTGGCTGATTTTACATCAGTAGGCTACAAACTGCCTAATGTTCTCGTTCTTTCGCCTATCCCTTCGCCCGCCGCTTGTTGAGCGAGCCGCTTGATTCCTGCCAGATCGCGCTTTCCCGTGCCCAATTTGGGGATGGCCGGTACGACGTAGATGTCCCTGCTCTTGGGTCTCCAGATGCCGGGTTGGCCGTCGAGCTTGGCGAGGATCGGCGCCCAATCGCCGTCGAAGCCGCAGTGCAGCACCACCAGACGTTCGCCACGGGTGTCGTCGGCGACGGCGGCCACCGCCAGCTCGGCTTGGTCGTTTTGTTCGGCCAGGC
>JBILBP010000002.1:0-27208 GCA_044353645.1 Planctomycetota bacterium
TGGCAGGAGGCCATCCTCGGCGATCTGCGCGAGGCCGTAGCCCAGCAATTGGCCGGCGGGGTCGCCCCCGGCACCCGCCATGAGCGTTTGCTGGCCGAGCTTCTGGCCTCCGGCGTGAGTGCCCAGGATGGCGAACACTTCCTACGCAGCCTCGGCAACAACTACGAACACCAGGCCCTGCCCGGCGATATCGTCCGCCATTCCAAGGTCTTCGCCGAGGCCGGTCTTGATGGCATCGGCCTGAGCTACGCCGTCATCGACAAGGTCATCCAGGTCACCGGCGCCGTCCCCGATCGTCGCGGCCTGCTCGCGGATGTGGCGGCGACGCTGTCAGGGCATGGCTTCGACATCATCGACCTCCGTTCATGGATCACCGAAGGTTCTGAACTGCGCGTACCGACCGTGATCTATTCATTCCGTTTGAGCTCGATCTACCCGGCGCGCGTCCGCGATGACGATCTCTGGCAGCGTCTGCGCAAGGATCTGCTCGCCGCCGCCCGTGGCACCTTGGATCCGCACGTCCTGCTCGCCAAGCGCCGCAGCGCCATGGCTCCGCGGCCGGCGGACAGCGGCTTCGACGATCCGGCGGTGAAAGTCGAACAGCGCACTAGCGAGCACCACACCATCGTCGACATCCACACCAAGGATGAAGTCGGCTTGTTGTCGAAGCTGACGCGCGCGATCAGCGCCTTCGGCGCCGACATCGGCTATACCTGCATCAACACCATGGGTGATGTCGCGGTCGACGTCTTCTATGTCAGCCGCAACGGCGCGAAGTTGAGCGATAGCGATGCTGATGAGCTGCGCCTGCACCTGGTCAGCACGCTGCATCTCAATCCGGTGATCAAGGCCACCTAAGCCCGGAACGTCTACTGGAAGCGCAACGCCACCCAGTCGAGGGTCTTCGCCAGTTCGACGTCGGCGGCGGTGACGCGATCACCGGCATCATGGGTGGTCAGACGCACGCTGATCCGGTTGTAGACGTTGGTCCATTCCGGGTGGTGGTTGAGGCGTTCGATCTCAACGGCAGCGTCGTTCATGAACGCCATCGCCTGGGCGAAATCACTGAACGCATAACTGCGCGTGAGGGCGTCGCCGGTGTGCTGCCAGGCCGGCAAGGTCGCCAGCGCCGCCGTCAGACGTTCGGGAGTAAGCGGCGTTAGCATACGCGGCACGTTGCCGCCGTGGGCCGCTGAATCAAACCACACTTTCCTGGTTGAAGATCTGCCGCGTCAGCTCATCGCGCCAGGCGTTCACGTAGCCTTCGCCGATCTGATGCAGCCAGCGTTGGGCATCCTGGGGATAGCCGGCAGTCGGCTTCAACCACGGCATGCGCCCGCACCAGTATTGATTCAGCAGACGCATATGCAGTTCACGGGCATACTTGGCGACGCAGCTGGCGATGGCGGTAAGCGGACTGAGGCTCTCACCGTCGACGTAGAATCCGATTTCGTGCCCGGCATGCTCGGCATGGGGCAGCAGGTAGCGGCTGCTGAGCGGGGTTTCCTCGGTGATCATGACCATGATTTCGGGAAAGACCGCTTGCAGCACCTCGCGGTAGAACTTGCGTCCGCCGAGGCGATCGATGACGGTACGTTGCGCTTGGCGGTGGTCGTGGGCACGCGCCAGAAGCGGGCCGATGCTCGCCCATTCCAGGTCCGCCTTGTTGCCGGTGCGCGCTCGCAGGTAGGAGTTGTAGGCCCGCGGCTGCACCAGGGCGCCGCTGAAACCACGCGGCTGGACCTCGGGAAGGTTCCAGGCGGTGAGGGTGGTGGCGGCGACCGGCAGCGCCATCGCCGCCGCCGGCTCCATCCACGGGATGGTCTGGCGCATCGCCGCATCTTCACCGAAGAGCGCGAAGACATCGGCGGCGGTATCCGGCATGAAGCCGGTCAGCCAGGCGATCGCCGGCAGGGCCACGGCTTCGAGTGGGGCGAGATCCTTGGGATCGTGGAGCTGCTTGCTATCGCGGACGCCGGTGTTCGCGAACAGCAGGCCGAGATCGAGGCCAGCGTCGCCATCGATCACCGCGCAGCCGATCGCGAGGGGGCCTAGGGTCGGACCATAGCCCGCTTCATCGATTCCGGCATAACGCATACCCCAGATGGTCACTTGGCGTGGCGCACCGCAAGCCGAGGCTGGAGCTGTGCGTTTAATTTTCTATTTCCTGCTCGTGCTCGTGGCGGCGATCCTCGACCATGCCTGCTTGTCGGCGTGGTGGTTCGCGCCCGATCTGTCCCTCGCCCTGGCCGCGTGGGCGATGGTCGATGGCCCGGAGGACGGCGTCGTCGATCGTGCCTTTCTCGCCGGGATCGCCCGCGATCTCGCCGATCCGCTGGGCAGCGGCTTCCATACCCTGACCATGACCCTGCTCGGGTTGGCATGCATACCGGTACGACGGTTTTTATTCCGCACCCGCGCCGCCGCCTGGATGGTGTGGGCCGCCGCTGATTTCGTGGCTCTGCGTCTGGGCGATGCCCTGCTCACCGGCAGCGGTGATCTCAGTCTCGGCCGCTTGCTGGTCGGAGCGGTGAGCACCGCCCTGGCGGCGGTGCTCTGCGGCTGGCTCTTCGGTGGCCTGCCGAAGTCCATCCGCCCGGTCGCGGCCGGCGGCGCCTAAAATTCAGCTGCTTTTAGCATCGATCAGCGTCGATCAGCGGGGATCGCGACGCCGACCTGGTTGAGCACCTCCGTGGCATAGCCGCCGCTGGCGAGGGAGAACTCGACCCAGGTCACGCCGCTCTCGACGGCGCCAGCGACGGTGACGGTGGGCGGCAGACGGAACGGCATCAGCAACGGACGGCGTTCGCCGGGCGCCTCGAGCTTGCCGCCCTTGGCGAACCACGACCACTTCATCTCGGTGGATGCCGCCCAGGCCTGCTCCTCGGCGAGGACCTTGTCGGAGGGCGCGAGACGGTTCATGCCCGGCAACGGTCCGGTGGTAAAGGCATCGTGAACCCCGGGCGCTGCGCGCTCAGTGGTCGAGGCGAGTTCTTCGGCGCTGACCGGGAAGGCGGCGCCGAACGAGGTGCAGCCGAGGTCGCCGACACGGAAGCGATGCAGCAGGCCGGCGGCCTTGCGTCCGTCGAGGACGGCATTGAAGACCGCCGACTGCGCTGCCGAGACCAGCAGCTTGTGCAGTTGCTCGCCGGCCGCGCGCACCGCGCTGGCGGCATTGGCGCCCTTGCGCAAGGCGCCCAGGACGCGGCCTTCGGGACCGGTGCGGAAGCCTGCGGGAAGCTCCTGCCCCCAGCGCCACATGCCGTGCGGATCGACCAGCAGGGCCACCGCCGATTCATAGTCCTGCACCGCCAGGGCCCGGGCTACGCGCAGATTGGCGCCACCGATGCCGAAGCGCTGGATCCCGAAGCGATTGCAGATGCCGTGATGGGCGAGGGCGGTGAGCGCCGTCTGCAGTCCGAGCGGATCGGCGATGTTGCCCAGGCCGAGGCGGAAGCGGTTACCGGCGAGATGCCCGAGGCGGATCTTATTAGCGTGGCGGGTGACGGTGAGCACCTGCACGCGGCCACCGGTGGGCAGGGCCTCGCTGAGCTTGGCGAGTTTGGCTTCGTCTCCGAAATGAATGCTGAACCATTGGCGCGTGACGGCGTGGCGGTCTTTGCGCCCGGCATAGCCGATATCGACCGTGCGCTTGCCATTGATCTTCGCCAAGGCGTCGGCGATCACGTCAGTGGTGAAGCCTTCTTTTTCGATCTCGACGTAGAGGTGTTCGCCACTGCCCGAGGCGGCATACTGCGGCTCTTCGATGACCTGGAAGTGCGCGGCTCCGGGCAACAGCGTCGCACCAGCAGCACCATCAAGAGGTGAAGGTACGGTCGCGTTCATGGCGTTCTCGCTGGCGGTCGAGGACGCCGTGCAGGGTATAGATGGGCTTGAAGAAGGGGAACAACACCGTGTCCAACCGGCCCGCGGGCGGATACTGGAAGCCGCGCCCGGTGCGCTCGCGCAGCGTATACGCCAAGGCGTACGACAACGCATAGACGCAGCCGAGCAGGACGACGATGATGACGATGCGCGTCATGCCGTTTTAGCGGATCGAATCAGGGGCGGTCGCCGCGAAACGTTGGGCATCGGCACGTGCCTGCTCGCTGCAAGCGCGGTGATAGGCGTGGCGGATCTGTTTCGCCCACGGTCCGACTTTGCCCTCGTGGATGAGGTGGTCGTCGACCTTGACCACCGGCAACAGCTCGCGCACCGCGCTGGTGATCCACACCTCGTCGGCGGTGTACAGATCGTCGCGGGTCAGGCGGCATTCGTACCAGGTCAGGCCGGCGGCTTCCGCGAGGGGGCGCAGACCGGCCTTGGTGATGCCGGCGAGGCAATCGACGATCGGGGTCATCAGACGGTGGCCCTGGACCACGAGGACGTTGCTGGTGACGCCTTCGGTGACGTAGCCGGCGGCGTCGACGTAGAGGGCCTCGTGCGCGCCCCGGGCTTCGGCGAGCTGCAGGCCACGTTTACCGCTGAGGTAGTTGGTGGTCTTGAGCGTCGGGAGGTGGCGGGTAGCGGTAAAGGTGATGGTGCTGACGCCGTCTTCGTACCACTGCGGCGGAGGCGCATGCAGATCGCGGGCGATCATCACCCAGGTCGGCTTGCCGCCACCGAAGACCCCGCTGCTGTGTTCGCCGGGGGTGATGACGAAATTGACGCGCAGATCCGGATGTCCCGACTTGGCGAGAATCTCGGCCAGGCAACGGCGGACGTCACCCTCGCTGAAAAACGGCGCCAGATCGAAGGCTTCGGCGCAGTCCCAGAGACGGCGCAGGTGCTCGCTGACCGCGTGCGGCTGACCATCGTAGGTGCGCAGCGTCTCGAAGGCCCCGACGCCGCGCAGGAAGCCGAGATCGAGGACGCTGACAGTGGCTTCGGCGGCGGGAACGACGCGACCATTGACGGCGAAAAAATCAGTGGGCATCAGCGCACCAGGGTTCCGAAGAGGGTCAGGCTGGTCGAGCGCTCGATGCGCACATCGACGAGATCGCCGATGCGCTCATCGTGGCCCGCCCGTGGGAAGACGATGTTGAGATTGCCGATTGAGCGCCCGCGCAGCATCTGCGCATCGTTCTTGCTCACGCCTTCAACCAGCACCTGCTGGATGCTGCCGTGGAGCGCGGCGTAGTCCTCGGCCTGATGCTTCATCTGCAGATCGAGGAGCTGATTGCAGCGCGCGCGTTTGACTTCCGGATCGACATCGTCGGGGAGATTGGCCGAAGGCGTGCCCGGGCGCTCGGAGTACATGAACACGTACGAGCCAGCGAAGCGGACCTCTTCCATGAGCTTGACGGTGTCCTGGAAATCGGCGTCGGTCTCGCGCGGGAAGCCGACGATGAAATCCGAGAGGAGCTCAACGCTGGGCATGCGCGTGCGGGCGCGTTCGACGAAGCGCAGGTATTCATCACGGGTGTAGCGGCGGCCCATGAGGCGCAGGATGCGATCGCTGCCGCATTGCGCCGGCACATGCAGGTGCTTGGCGACGCGCGGAAGCTCGGCAACGGCATCGAGCAGTTCGTCGGTGATGTCCTTGGGATGGCTGGTGACGAATCGCAGGCGCTTGAGCCCGGGGATCTCGTGCAGCTGACGCAGCAGGCGGGCGAGGTTGCTGCCGTCGCCGAGGGTCTTGCCGTAGGCATCGACGGTCTGCCCGAGGAGGGTGATCTGGGTGTGACCCTGATCGACGAGTTGCCGGACCTCGTCGAAGATCTGCGCCGCTGGCCGGGATTTCTCCTTGCCGCGGGTGAAGGGCACCACGCAGTAGGTGCAGTTGTAGTTGCAGCCGCGCATGATGGTGACGAAGGCGTTGACCCCGTCGGCGCGCTTGGCGGACCACAGCTGATCTTCGAAGTCGCCGAAGTCGGTGGCCACCAGGCGACCGCGGGCAGCGACCTGCTCGAGCAGCTGCGGCATATGCACGAACTGATCGGTACCGACAACCAGATCGACCTGGGGATACTTCTCGATCAGGCCGTTCTTCTCACGCTGGGCCATGCAGCCCATGATGCCCACCGTGAGGTTGCCGCCGGCTTTGCGCCGCCGCTCCTTGAGGTTCTTCATGTCGCCAAGACGGCCACGGATCTTGGCCTCGGCATGGTCTCGCACTGAGCAGGTGTTATAGAGCACAAGATCGGCGTTTTCCGGCGATTCTACGCTGCTCCAGCCGTTCTCGGAAAGGCGTGCGAGAACCACCTCGGTATCGGCTGTGTTCATCTGACAGCCGAAGGTCTCGATGTAGACGGCTTTGCCCGTGGTCATCGGCGTCTTGGAAGTTGCTACCGTGGTCACCATGGGCAAGCAGGGTAGTGCTGGCGGTCTGCGGGCAATCGACCCTTCCGCCTTTGCGCAGGCTGGATACGACGGTCCACCGCCATGCCTAAACCAGTGACGCCGAAGACCGTTCGCACCAAACCTACTGCCGTCAAGAAATCGACTACCAAGCAGTCCGTAGAAAACGACTATGCGCCGGTAAGCGAGGCGGTCTCCGCCGCCATCCCTGCTATCTCAGCTATCCCTGCTATCCCTGCTATCTCAGCTATCTCAGCTATCTCAGCTATCTCACCTATCCCGACCATGCCTGCGGCGGTACCGGCGTCACCCGCAACGCCAGTCGTCATGCGCGTGCTGCACGTCGCCAGTGAGATGCATCCGCTGATCAAGACCGGCGGTCTGGCCGACGTCTTGGGCGCCTTGCCAGAAGCTCTCGCACGCCGGGGCCTGGACGTGCGTGTGGCTCTACCCGGTTATCGCAAGGCGATTGCGGCGGCGCAGAAGCACGGCCTGACCTGGAGCCCGACGCCGATGACTATCGAGGTCGGCGGCATCGATCATCAGGTTGGCATCGGCACCGTGCGCATCGGGGGGGTCACGGTGCACCTCCTCGCCTGCAATGAGTGCTTCGATCGCGACGGCGTCTACGGCCCGACGCCGAATACTGATTACGAAGACAACCCACGACGTTTCGTGCTCTTCTGCAAGGCCGCCCTGGCCCTGCCCGGTGCCCTCGGCTGGAAGCCGCATGTGCTGCATTGCCATGATTGGCAGACCGGCCTCATCCCGGCCTTGCTCGAACGGGGCTTCACCAACGCCCTGCCCGCGACGCGCACCGTTTTCTCGATCCACAATATCGCCTACCAGGGAGCCTTCTGGCACTTCGATATGAAGCTCACCGGCCTGGATTGGGCGTTGTTCAATCCCCTGCAGCTCGAGCACTACGGCAAGTTGAATTGCCTCAAGGCGGGTATCGTCTTCGCCGATCGGGTGACGACCGTCAGTCGCCGCTACGCGGAGGAAATTCAGACCGCGGAATTCGCCTTCGGTCTCGAAGCGGTTATCCGCGGTCATGCCTTCAAGCTCTCCGGGATCACCAACGGCATCGATGCCGAGCAATGGAATCCGGCCACCGATCGGCAGTTGTCCGCCAATTACCATGCCGACGACCTCACCGGCAAAGCCGTGTGCAAGGCCGCGCTCAAGCGCGAGGCCAACCTCGCTCCCGGCAATGCCGTGATCGCCTGTGTCGTCAGCCGCCTGGTCGAGCAGAAAGGCATCGATCTGGTCATCGACGCCATCGAGCCGTACATCCTTGCCGGACGCGTGCAGCTGGTGGTCCTGGGCGCCGGTGACTACCACTTGGAACAACGGCTGAACGCCTTGCAGGCGCGGCATCCGGGCTGGGTCTATGCCTGGTACGGCTACAACGAGACCCTCGCCCATCAGTACATCGCCGGCGCCGATGTGTTCTTGATGCCGAGCCGAACCGAGCCCTGCGGCCTGACACAAATGTATGCCATGCGTTATGGGACCTTGCCGATCGTGCGCTTCACCGGCGGCCTGGCCGATACGGTAGCGGATGTCGCCATCGGTTCGGGTACGGGCTTCACTTTCGGACCCATCGATCTCGGACATTTCTCCAGCGTCATCGATCGCGCGCTCGGCCTCTACGAACATTTTCCGGCCCAGTGGCGCGAAGCCCAATTACGAGCCATGCGACATGACTCCTCATGGACCCATGTCGCCGATGATTACGAGGCCTTATACAGCTCGATTTGCAATCCGTAATTGATCGCCATCGCGAGGAGGGGGCGTGTTGTCCAAGGGCGAGATCCACAATCCGCGCCGGTCCCGTTCGGTCAGTTTCAGGCTCACCTCACCAGCGTGCGCAGGAAGCGCACGAATCCCGCCAGGGCGACACTTCCGGACCAGAACGCCACCACCACCTGGGCGGGCGGCAGATCCCAGATATCGGCACTGCAGGAGCCGAGGATGGCGCAGCTCACCGCCAGCACCGGCGTCAGCCAGGCCATGGTGGCCAGCTCGCGGCTGATTAGACGGACGGCCATCGCCGGCAGGATGAGGGCGCCGAAGGTGTAGAGCAGTCCGGCCACATGCAGGGACCAGCCCAAGGACAGGCCGAGCACGACCGCCAGCCAGACCTCCCAACGGGCGACCCGAATGCCGATGGCGGCGGCGAAGGCGGGATCGAGCAGCAGGGCGCGTAGACGGGCAGCATTCCCTAGCACCACGCCGACCACGATCAGGCCCAGGGTGGCGAAGACGACGACATCGCTGGCGCGGGCACCGACGATGCTGGAGGCCAGCAGGCGGTTGATCTCATCCATGCCGTAGGGGCTTTGCGCCACCAGCAGCACGGCGGCGGACCCGGACGAAAGGAAGATCCAGGCCGCAAGGGCATCGCGGTGACGGCTGGCTCCGACGGCGAAAGCCGTGACCACCGCCGCGAGCATGGCCGCCACCGCCTCCGCCTGGGCTCGCCAGGTGATCGACCCGGCGCAACACAGCACCAGGGCGACACCGGCTGTGGCGGCCTGACTCATCGCGGCTCCGAGGAAAATCTGGCCACGAGCTAGCACCGCGACGCCGAGCAGGGATAGCAGGCCGGCGATCAGCCAGGACGACAACCAGGCGTCGGCGAAAAGATGCCAGGATGCGAAGAGGGAACTGGGCATGGGCTCTCAGTGCAGACTGATAGAGGGACGGCCATCGTCCTGGCGGACCTGGATCGGCAGGCCATAGGCCTGCGAGAGCCGTTCGCTGGTCAGGATCCGCTCGGCCGGCCCGGCGGTGACCTGACCGGCGGCTACCAGGGCGACGTGGGTGGCGTGGGCGGCCACCAGTCCAAGGTCGTGGGCGACGAAGACGATGGTGAGTCCGCGTTCGCGGTTGAGCGAGGTCAGCAGGGCCATGAGGTCACGTTCAGCGACGAGATCGAGGCCAGTGGTCGGTTCATCGACCACCAGCAACAGCGGATCGCGCACCAGGGCGCGGGCGATCGCCGCTCGCTGGCGCTGCCCACCAGAGAGCTCCTCCATCGACTCGCCCAATGCGGCGGTCAGGCCAACCTGGGTGATTGCAGCCACCTGGCGGCGTTGGCGCTCGCCCCGGTCCAGACTGAGGCCGGTAAACCCCATGGCCACGAACTCCCGCACCGTCGTCGGCACGGTGGCTGGAAGGTCGAGACGCTGGGGTACGAAGCCCAGGCGCGCCCGATCATCCAGTGCCCGGCAAAGCGAGAGGTCGCCGGCGCGCGGCGCCAACAAGCCGAGCATGGCCTTGAGCAGGGTGCTCTTGCCGGCGCCGTTGGGGCCGATGACGAACCACGCCTCGCCGGGCATGACCGTCAGGTTCACCTCACGCAAGATCTCCCGCCCGCCATAGGCGAGCGAGAGATCCTGCGCTCCGATGACCGGGCTTGGGGCGCCGGTATCGAACAGGCTCATGGTTTGGCAGGCAGGGCGCCGGCCAAGTGCTCGACATTGACCCCGATCATGGTCAGCCAGTCGGTGGCCTCGGCAGTCGCCCCGACCTGATGGGCGAGGACGACCACCGGGATGCCGACCTGTTCGCCGACGAAGCTGGAACTGCGCCGGTCGAAATAGGGCACGCTGATGATCGCCTTCACGCCCAGGTTCTTGGCCTGTTCCACCAGTTCACTGAGGTGACGCGGAGTCGGCGGCACTCCCGGCTTCGGTTCGAGATAGCCCACGATCCGCAGCACGAAGCGTCGGGCCAGGTACGGCCACATATCGTGATCAGCGATCAGTGGGATGCCAGACGCCGGGCGCAGCCGCCCAAGCCAACCAGCGAGGTCGGCTCCATCGCCGATCAGCGGTTGCAGGGCATCGGTCTCCAAAGCGGTGATCATCCGGTCATCGCCGACGCGATTCACCAATGCAGGTCCTAGCAGGCGGCGGGCTACCTCGAGAGTGAAGGTGCGGTAGCGGGTGGTGCAGGCGGCGGCGAAGTCTGGCCGCAGTTGCCCCAGGCGTGCGGTCAGGGCCTTTGCCACCTGGACGCCGCACACCGGGTCGCTGAGGAAGTGCGGATTTCCGACGGCGTGGACGTGGCCATGCGAACGGTCGATGGGGCCGGTCGGCAGGCCCATGGGTACGATGGCCGAGGAGGCCTCGAAGCTGCCCGCCTGGCCTGGGGCCAGACGGGGATTGCGTGACTGGGTGATCACGGTCGGCAACCAGCCGATCTCCAGTTCCATACCCACCGACACCACCAGATCGGCACGGGATAGGGCCTTTACGAAGCTCGGGCGCGGCTCGATGAAATGCGCGTCATCGCCTCCGCGGGCGAAGACGGTCACGGCGGTGTCTTCGCCGCCGACCGCCCGCACCAGATCACCAAGATCGGTGGTCGTGGCGCAGACATGTATGGGTTCAGCCGCGCAGGCGACTGCGGCGACCAGAGCAAGCAGGATGGAATGAGGGAAGCGCATAGGTCTTCCTCAGAAGGTGTGCGCGGGGTGGGCGCCGATCAGGAACTCGGCACCCAACCAGACGCTGTGGGCGGGATCAGCCATGGCGTCCGAACGGTCATAATTGTACTGCAGTCGAAAATGCGTGAACTCGCTCGGCTGCCAGGCCAGCATCGGCGACCAACGTTGGCGATCGCAGCGATTCGGATCAGCTTGGCGATCCTCCAGGTGAATCTCCTCACCGCCGCCAGCGTCTTCTTCGATATGGATGCTGTCCCCGGTCCCGGTTGCAAACTCGTAGCGAAGTCCCGCGGACCAACCCGGGTGGAATCCCCAGACCGTCTGCAGTACGATCCCGCGGTCGACCAAGGTCCCCGCCGGAGCGCTGCTGAAGGTGTCGTCGCCCGTACCCAGGGTGCCGTCGAGACCGGAACCGGTGGCGTCGATGACGTCGACGCCATAGCGACGCTCGATGAATTCGGCTTCGGCGATGACGAACGGCCAGCCCCGCTTGCCTCCGCTGGGTTTCCATTTAGCCGCCAGATCCGCTCCCCAGATGCTGGTGCTGGTGTTCTCACCACCGGCGTTTGGTCCAGTTGCCGCCGAGGCCCCGCACTTCACCATCGTATTGTCAATGTCCCAGGCGTTGACCCAGCGGGCGCTATACAGCAGGTGTGGACCGTTGTCGCGCTCGACTGGATGATAGCCGCCGACCGCGCCACCGTGGTCGTGTCCACCGCCGCCCTCGTCCGGTGCGCCCAGGAAGGCCGAACTGTTCTCGCCGTCCGCGTTCTGGGCGTTGAGGATCAACTCGCTCATCCAGGGCGTGGGCAGACTACCTAGCATCCGCGCGCCAGGTGCGCGCTGACCATCGCCCCCAAAGACCCGACCGAGAATGATCGGCTGATCGATGAAGGCCCAGCTATGCGGATGGGTGGGATTGAAGCGTCCGAACTCGGTCAGGTACTGGCCGGCCTTCAGCTCTAGGCCATAGGGTAGGCTGCTGCTGCGGGCGAAGGCTTCCTCCAACTCGATGATCGTCTCCCCCGATGGTTCCTCTCGGGCGAAGACGACGTGCATCTCGGCCGTGAAGTACGGATCGACGGCCCCAGCGAAGCTGAGTTCGGCGCCCTGGAAGGTGAAGCCACGCCGTTGCGGGTCGTGGCCACCGCCCTGCAGATCGCTGATCTCGGCATCGGTGGCGGTCGAGCCGCCGGCGCACATGAGGACGTTGAGTGACAGGTCGATGAGCCGGAGTGGGCCGGCCTCGCTGCGGGGCGCCTGGGCGGCGCGTTGCTCCAGGGCGCCCAAGCGCTGCCCGAGTTCAGCGTTCTGGCGCTGCAGTTCGGCTAATTGGTCGGTCAGGGTTGCGGGTTCGGCTGCCATGGCGGTCGCCATAGCAAGAAGGGTGGATGACAGGCCGCCAAAGGCGGCATGGAGGCGGGACATGAGGAATCCGAAGGAATTGAGGATGCCGCAGCTACGATGCCTAATGGCACCGCTGTGGCGGTGAGGAACGGACGCAGACGCTCAGGCCTGCGGCGGTCCTCGTGCCAGCGACCAGCGGATCAGGACTCCCGCTACCACATTCGCATGCTGCAACTGCGCGACGCGTTCTACCGGCGGCAGGGGGACGATGACTGCCGGTAGTGGGCTGGGCATGGCCAGCGTCGGGGCAGCCAGGAAGTCTTGACAGAGCGGACAATCGGGATGTACCGGCTCAGTGGGCGTCAGGTGGAGTCGTTCATCCCCGCAGGCCTGGTGGATCGCACTGGCTAAAGCATGTTCATGCCCCCAGGCGAGGTGTACCTGAGGAAGCACGCCGTAAAGTGAGACCATCACAGCGACGATGGCAGCCAAGGCCCTCGAGGTCGCAGATGTCAGTCTAACACTCATGCTTGTTCTTTATGACGTGGACTCATCAATTGCAACCAGGTTGCAATTGAGGTGATACCACCTGGCTGCCGTACTCGACATGGAGGCGGCACTCGGCAGCGTAGTCGGCATGCCTTCCTCTTCGGTCGTCACGCTCGCGCGCCAACTGATCACCGGGGCCGGTGGCCGACAGACCCGTCCGCGGATCGATGTCCTGACAGCGCTGCTTGACGACGGCCGGACGCTCAGCCATGCGCAATTGCACGAACGTCTGCCCGAGGTCGACCGGGTAAGTTTGTATCGCGCGCTCGACTGGTTGACCGAGAGTCACCTGGCCCACCGTCTGACCGACGCTGATGGCGTGCGTCGCTATGGCCTTAGTGCGTCTGCGCAGGCCCATCATCACGCCCATTTCCAGTGCACCCGCTGTGGACAGACCACCTGTTTGCCCAAAGTCCGGTCGTCGGTTGTCGCCTTGCCACGGGGATACCGCCAAACGGGCATTGAGGTGCTGATCACCGGTTTGTGTTGTAGCTGCGCGGCCGGGGCATAGTTCACTGTCCTGTCCCTGCTTTGCGCATTTTTGAAAACAACGAGGCCAGGTGCCAGAGGGTGGCGCGAAGCCCAATTACGAGCCATGCAGCACGACTCCTCGTGGACCCACGTCGCCGATAATTATGAGGCCTTGTACAGCTCGATTTGCATCCCGTAATTGATTGCCATGGTGAGGGGGCGGCTGAAGCCGGCCGCCTCCTTTCTGCGGCTACGAGCCCTGGTCAGACGACCGGGGCTCGTTTCATTTCCGGGCCTGAAATTCTCACGGCATGTTCCTTCAACACGCCTGCACAGACATCGGTGCAGGGCTATGGGACGCCCCGCCAATGTTCCGTTCAGCCGAATTTCAGATCCGTCTGGCGGTTGGTTTTCGGCGTGGTCAGAACGCATTAACCCGCTCTCATCGGCCCAGATGCCCCCCCCTTGGTGACATCTTTTTAATGTCCGATAATGTATATTATGTAATTTAAAATAGTTCGTAAGTTGCTTAAAAATATATTCTTAGGTATTATGTGTGAAATTCGTCGAATTCGCTGCGCAGAAAAACGACTCGGCCACTGCCGAGCGCGGAGCTGTTCTCTGTGCTCGGCTGCGTCGGGTATCTTTAACGTCTACACGCTGAATTCCGGCGGTGGGGTGGAAAGCTACCCGACATGCCCCCCTGGCGGCCGATTCCGCAATCAACTAGGCGAGCTGCTCACTCCGGCAGACCGAGAAAGCGGTCGAGGTGAGCCTTTTCCCATAACCGTAATTCCGCGAACCGCGGATAGCGCGCTTCCCATTCCTTGAAGCGTGGACTGTGCGGCAGTTCGCCGCGCACCGGATTACAGGCCTGGGCGTGATGACAGAGCTCGTGATAGAGCACATAGGCGACGAATTCGCGCGCGATCCAGGGCTGGTCGAGGAGACGATTGACGATGATCCGCGGATGCGGTTTGCGATGATAGGCGGCAAAGCGGATGTGCCGCCGGCGCATGGGCTTCAGCCGGGGTCCCCAGAACACCGGCGGACGCGTCAGCTGCGGGAACCACTGGCCATGGATGGTAGCGTAGAGCGCCTCGAGATCGACGGGCCCAGCAAGCGGCTCGAAAACCGGGGCGGTCTGGGGATGGCCACGACGCTTCTTGGCGAGGGTCATGAATACCGTATCGATCGCCGCTTTCAGCGCCGGGCCGGGCACGCGTCCACGTCCGCGGATCCACGCCGGCAGCTCGGCGAGGGCGGCAGGATGGTCGAGTAGGCCGTGGTGCAGCGACAAGCGGATCCCTTCGGTACGCGAACCGCGCAGGCTGAGCAAGGTGCGCTCGTTGCGGTTGATGCGGATACTGCTGACCAGACCCAACAACTGCCCCGTCAATTCCACCACGCGTGGATCACCGACCGCCTGACGCGACGCGCTTTCGGTCGCAAATTCGTCCTTGCCAGCTGGGGCCTTGACCGCAGCTGGCTTCGTGGCTGGCGGCGGAGAGCGCTTGCCGACAAGCGCCTCGACCGGCGGCTTGCGCCGAATCGGATTGAGCTTGGGCCACACGAATTTCACGTGAACAGCCGCGTACCGATACGGATGTCGGTAGCCCCCTCTTCAATGGCCAGTTGGAAATCCTGCGACATACCCATCGATAGCCTGGGCAGACCATGAGCCGCAGCGAGCTCACGCAGGCAGGAGAACGTTTGCCGGAGTTCGCGCTGCGTGGCGCCTTCGGCGGCCATGGTCATCAGGCCGACCGCTTCCAAGGTCGGTTCCGCGTGCACCGCCGCCAACAAGCCGGCGAGAGCGTCGCCGGTACCGCCGGCTTTGCTGGCTTCGCCGGAGGTGTTGACCTGCAGGAACACCGGTAGCCGGCGCCCGCTGCAGGCGCGCGCCAGGCGCGCCACGTGATCGATCTCGGCGAGACTATGGCAAGCGTCGCTGAGGGGCGCGATCTTGATCAACTGCCGTCCCTGGAGGCGGCCGATAGCATGAAAGCGCAGGGGTAGGCCGGCAGCCCGGGCCGCCGTGTGCATGAGCGCCTGATGCTCGACGCGATTCTCGCCAACATCCGCGATGCCGGCTTCAACCAGGGCCGCGAGCACCGCGGGCTCTTGGTTCTTGGTCACCGCGATCAGCCGCACGCTGTCGGGATGGCGGCCCGCACGTGCACAGGCGGACGCGATCTCTTCACGCACCGTGGCTACCGCCGCATGGATCTGAGCAGGGGTGACGATAGCTATGGTCATGTCCCCAGCTTCAAGGATTGCTTCCGTGTGCCAGCAGGAGACGTAGTCTTTGGCATGGCCGGCCATGTCCTCGTCACCTTCTGGCTGCTGGCGGCAGCGGTGCTCGGATTGGGCGCCGAGGAACTTCCTGCCGACTCCGAGCCGATCCCAGGAACCAATGCCAATACTGGGGTTACCTTGGAACTTCTAGGTCAAGGCCTGATTCCGACCGCGCGCGTCCTGATCACCAACGGCAACGCTGTGCGGTTGCGTCTGCCGCGGGCGTGGACGTACGAAGTCATCACCAAGCCAGCGCTTACCGATAGGGTTCTGAAGGCCTCCCTGCCGACGGCAGGCAATGAACGCCATCTTACCTTCGACGAATCAGCTGTCATCCCTGAACAACGCGTCTGCTTGACCTTGTCCGAGCGCATTGTTTTCGGTCGTTCCGGTCTCGGTGAGCTGTTCATCGCTCCCCGGCGCACCTGGGGGCATGATCACCTCGTCGATCTTCGTCCCGGACATTTCAAGCCAGGCCTGGTTTTTATCCGTCTCTGTTTGGGCAACAGTCCGGGTGCAGCCAAATCAGCTTGGCAACGCTTGCTGATCCCGGATGTCCCCGATGTGCCATTGCTGCGCTTCACCAGCGATTCGCGGAAGCTGCTCGGCGAGGTGCCGTTCAAGCGCGCGGCTCAGGAAGCAGGGCTGACCTTCGTGGCGGTTGCCAGCTCCGGGGCGCATCCCTGGACGCGCATTCTGACCCTCGATGCCCAAGACCCCCTGGCTGGATTGCTGCCCCGGCTGTTGCTCGACGGCCGCTCGCAGCCGGTGTTCGAGGACGGGGTTCGCTGCCTTTTCGCAGTGCGCGGGGTTTCGCTCACCGGCGAAGTTGCGGCGGATGCGTCGGTGGTCGCCATCCACCCCTGCGATTGAGATCATGGGGCCGGCTAATTGCCAGCGACCTCGTCAGCAGTATCTTCAGCTAAGAATTTATTGGCCAAAGCCCAGGCTTTCCAGGCCGCTATGGCCTGATGCTTGTGCTCGGCGCGATCCCGCGGGCTGAAGGAAATATCGCACTTTTTACTGATCCGCTGCAGTAATTCATGGCACTTGCGGGCGGTGATCGGGTTTTCATCGGCCACTCCCTCGATCAGTGCCGGCACTGCTGCGCCGGCCTTGCGCAGCAGCTCGTTCTCAGCCTTGGCCACCAGCTTGGCATCGGTCGCGGCCAGGTCGTTGACCGCCAGCCGCAACGGGTCTGCTGCCAGCGAATCCTGATTTTGGACCAAACTCGTATCGACCAGCCAAGGATCGACGGGAAAGACGAAGGATTCGCTATTTTCCTTCCACCATTTCGCTAGGCGATCCACGCGTTTGAGGCGCAGATCCAGAGGATCGGTCGCAACGTAGGCCCAATCCCGGCCGGTCAGGTCGATCACCAACTGATGGGCCTTGGTGGCGATTTTCACATCTTCGCTTTTGAGCATGAGGATCAGCACATCGATGACCTTCTTTTCCTGAAGAGCACCGAGCTGACTGGCGGCGGCGAGTGCCGTCGACGCATCTTTTGACTGCAATTGCCGGCGCAGGATCTCGAGATCATCGCTAGCATGGAACTCCCCCCACCAGGCGTTAGCGCTCGCCACCGTGATGCCCTTGGGTGATAAGGCGGTAATCGTCGACACCGCCTCGCCGGCAGCCTCGGCGACCTCCTTGCGACTGTCATTCATGAGCTCGATCAGCCGTGGCACAGCCCGCTTATCGCGCATCTGACCAGCAATATAGGCGAAGGCGGTCAAATCTTCAGGGTCGGTACAGCGCGCACTCGCAACCACCACATACGGAAAGAGGATTTTCGCATCCCGTAGACGACCGTCTTTGCGCAGACCCTGAAGGACTCCGGACGGGCCGCTGAGGTCGGTGAACGTGGGCTTCTGCAAGGCCGCGCACAGACGCGGAAGGGACATCGGCCAGTTGTTCTCCTCCAGCAGGGTGCTGATCGACACCTCCATGGCGTTGCTGTCATTGGCTTCCGTCTGCATGCGTTCGATGTAATTATCAACGAATTGATTCGTCGGAGACGGATCCTTCACTATTTGCAGATTCCAAGCGATGTCCTTAGCTGCCGGCGGTGGTTCGAGCGGCGTGAGCGCCTTTCGGGCGGGGTTCTTGCTCTCCTCCTTGAGCTGATTTTTTGCCACCCAGCGATCGCCCACACGTACCTGCCCGAGGAGCGTACGTGCCCGGAGGTGATCCTTATCGAGCTTGAGCACCTGGAACAGATGCTGTCGGGCCTTGGTCGGCAGGTTGTTGTCCTGGCACCATTGGGCGAGGATGAGGACCTGCTCGGGATTGCTCGGATTGGTCCGTTTTAATGCCTCATCATAAGTCTCGCCGTATGCTGGCGAAAGTAGCCCTAGGCTTAGCAGAAAAGGTATGCAAGCACGCGATAGATAGATCATGCACCCTAGCTTTAACACGTTTAGGATGATGGGTGGAGCATACCACCCCCCCTGTCACTCGCGGCGTGTGAAATGCTGACATCGTGAGTGCGACACGACCACTCAATCGACAAAAAGCTCGCTCAATCAATCTACTATATTAATAATTTTTTATTTCAACGCGGTATGCCTTGGGAGTTTGCATGCTCGTCTGCAGCCCTATCATGCTGCCCAAGAGCGAAGGATTCTCATGCCTATTCCGTATGTGATCGAAAAAGATGCCCGCGGCGAGCGGAGTTACGACATCTACAGCCGTTTGTTGAAAGACCGGATCATTTTCCTCGGCGAGCCCATCGACGACTTCGTCTCCAACGTGATCGTCGCCCAGATGCTGTTCCTGCAGAGCCAAAAACGCGATGCTGACATCACCTTGTACATTAATTCGCCGGGTGGCTCGGTCTCCGCCGGTTTCGCCATCTACGACACGATGCAGTACCTGACCTGCGATGTCGCCACCGTCTGCGTCGGCCAGGCCGCGAGTATGGGTGCCTTCCTCCTTGCCGCCGGTACCAAGGGCAAACGCTTCGCGCTGCCGCATAGCCGGATCATGATCCACCAGCCGATGGGCGGTGCTTCGGGTCAGGCTTCCGACATCGAGATCCAGGCGAAGGAACTCTTGCGCCTTAAAAAGGAGCTCAATCGGATCTTCTCGACGAATACCGGCAAGCCGGTTGAAACCATCAGCCGCGACACCGAACGCGACTACTACATGTCCGCAGATGAGGCCGCCGCGTACGGGATCATTGATAAAGTGGTCACCAAGCCCACCGCCAATTGATCAGTTTTCACGGTCACACTTTTGACTCGATCCGGGATTTATAATGGCCAAGACCAAGCGCACCGATGAAGAAGATAACTGCAGTTTCTGCGGTCGCTTGGCCAGCCAGGTCGAGCGACTGATTGCCGGCCCCCCCGGCGTCAACATCTGCAATGAATGTGTCGACGTCTGCGGCACGCTGCTCAAACAGCAGGATACCAAGCCGGCGAAGGTGGGGACGAAAACTCCTCCGCGCCTCGGCACGCACACGCCGACCGACATCAAGGCTCATCTCGACCAATACATCATCGGTCAGGAACAGGCCAAGCGCACCATCTCGGTCGCCGTCTACAACCACTACAAGCGCCTGCGCCA
The DNA here is from genome assembly GCA_044353645.1 of Planctomycetota bacterium. Taxonomy (GTDB): domain Bacteria; phylum Planctomycetota; class UBA11346; order UBA11346; family UBA11346; genus CAIUVD01. The sequence continues at coordinate 18,998 of JBILBP010000002.1, forward strand.
CAATCAGGGTGCCGGCAACAGCGGGGTCGAGCTCGAAAAGTCGAACATCCTCCTGCTCGGGCCGACTGGCTGCGGCAAGACTGCCATCGCCCGCTGTTTGGCCAAACTGTTGAACGTACCGTTTGCTATCGGTGACGCGACCTCACTCACTGAGGCTGGCTATGTCGGAGAAGACGTCGAAAACCTCATCCTGCGCTTGCTGCAGAATGCCGATTTCGATGTTGAGCGTGCTCAAAACGGCATCATTTACGTCGATGAGATCGATAAGATCGCACGTTCTAGCGGCAACGTCTCGATCACCCGTGACGTCTCCGGCGAAGGCGTGCAACAGGCCCTGCTCAAGCTCGTCGAAGGCACTGTCGCCAATGTCCCGCCCGGCGGCGGACGCAAGCATCCCGAACAGAAGTATATCCAGGTCAACACCGAGAATATCCTGTTCATCTGCGGCGGGGCCTTCTCGGGTCTCTCGGACATCGTTGCCAAGCGCATGGGCGACAAGGTCGTCGGCTTCAACCTTGTGAAGGACGGCAGCGCCAATGACAAGCCGGCGCTGCAGGCTGAGGACATCGCTGCCCTGCTTGAAGCCGTGCGCCCGGAAGACCTCATCGAATTCGGGATGATCCCGGAATTCATCGGCCGCTTGCCGATCACCGTGGCCTTGAGTCCGCTGTCGGAAGAAGCCCTGATCAGCATCCTGACCCAGCCCAAGAACGCCCTGGTGAAGCAGTACCAGAAGCTCTTCGAGATGGAGGGCGGCACGCTGTCGTTCACCAAGGACGCCTTGCAGGCCATCGCCCAGAAGGCCTCCGAGCGCAAGACCGGGGCCCGTGCCCTGCGCGCGATCCTCGAAGAAGTCATGCTCGATCTGATGTTCGATTTACCGCAGCGCGTCAAATTCCAGAAGGAATTCGTGGTCACTGCCGATGTCGTGATGGGCAAGGCCGGCCTCGCCGGTCCGAACACTGATGTTGAGACCAAAGTCAGCGCTTAGGAGCCTGTCTTAGACAGGCTCCTAGGAACGGGCTGGGATTTTGTGCGATCGGCTCGATTCCGGGGGCGCGGGCGACTCGCCCGCGCCCCCAGGAACGCCGCTCAGACGCCTGTCTCCGACAGACTCCTAGTCGCTGACTTTGGTTCAGCCCGCGAATTTCAGATCAGCTAGCTGCTGCTGTTCTCGGTGGTCGTCAACAGCCAGCGTTCGCGCGGCACCACCGCCGGTTTTTTCGGCTCCTGCATGAAGTGCGGCGAGAGGATCTGTACGCCCGCCTGATTGAACTGATCCTGGATCTCAGCGTAGAGACGCGACATCACCGGGATGCGTTCGATCGGCTGCAGCAGGTAGGCACAGAGATGGTATTCGGCGTAGAAATCCGCCAGCGCACGCTGCTGCACATAGGCCTCGGGCTGAGCCTGCAGACCGGGAGTGCGGGCGGCGGCGGCCAGCAGCAGGGCGTGCACCTGCCGCCAGGGCACGTCATAGCCGATGGTCACTACCGCCTGCACTACGACCCCCTGATGTTTGGGAAAACGTGAGAGATTGGTCGAGGTCGTGGTCAGGATGAGGATGTTGGGTACCGACATCGATTCGTTGAAGATGGTCTCGATCTGGGTGTTGAAAATCCCGATCCCCTTCACCACTCCTTCGACATTGCCAACGATGACGTAGTCCCCGACGCGGACGATCCCAAGATAGGTGACGATGTAACCGCTGGCGACCTGGCCGACCAGGCCGGCGCCGCCGAGCGACACCAGCACGCCGACGAAGACGCTCAGTCCCTTGAAGGCATCGCTACCGCTGCCCGGCAGATAGGGGTACGACATGGCCACGGCAAAAATCCACAAAATGACGATGCTGATGCGGCGGGTCGGTACGGCAGTGTTGTGGTTCAGCCAGCCGAGGTTGATGCGTCGGTTTTCGATGCGCTGGAAGAAGAGCTTCAGGACATGGCTGAGGAAACCGGTGAGGACGATGATCGCGATCACCACCGCCAAGCCGGGAACGGCGGCACCGATGCCGCGCAGGAGGTTCAGGGTGAAGTTGAGCAGATGGTCGCCGAGCTCATTGCCGATGTCGCGGGTCATGGGAAAGGCCCCCAGGGTCCACGTCAGCCACACATAGCTGGCGAGGATACCAAGGCTCCAGATGCCGATATGGACGATGCTGATCAATCCCCGCAACAATTGATTGCGAAGGAAGGATTCGACCTCGCGATTGCCGAACAGGCCCTGACCGCGCAGCTCGATGTGCGATAATCCGCGCAGGAAGAGACGACGCATGACCACCAGCACCGAGATCACGGCGGCGAAGATCGCCGTGCCCAGCAGAGCCTCCAACCCCGAGGAGAAGAAACGCTGGCTTAACGATTGGCCGCGGTCTTCGAGGATGACCTCAGTGAGGGCCGTTTGCGCATGCGCGACAGCATCGGTGAGGGTCTCGCCGAGAAGATGGTTGGCGTCATCGTTGGTGAACATCAGCGCATCCGCACCATCGATGGTCAGCAGCGTGCCCTGGGGCGTGATCCGATGGCTGACGACGCCCGGCCCGGCGCGGTTGAGCAGTTCGGTGATGCGCCGATAGGCGAGCGCGACCCGTTCCTCCGGTGTGTAATTGAACAAGGTCGCACGCAGCACCGTGATCGGTGCGCCATGGATGACCAACTCGGCCTCATGATGGATGCGGATAGGCTCTTCCGTCCAAACCCAGGAGCACATGAGCAACAACCAGATGAGGCGCAAGTTCATGCGCCGAACCATGTCACCGCAACCGACTGACTCAATCCCACCGCCGGGTGCTGAGCGGTCGGAATCGCTTCGACCAGGCTCCTCGAAGTGCGGCAAGCGTGGGATCAGGTGTGGAGCCCAGGCGAGATCTGTTCATGCTCGGAGCACCACGATGGCGCCGTTGAATACGTCAGAAACTACTCCTGCCGTCGATAAACTCGAGCTGCGCCAGGCTTCCGCCCCGAACTCTCTCCTCGCGCTGCTGGCTCTGGTGGTGGGTGCGGCAGCCATCGGCGTCGGTCCGATCCTGGTGCGCCTGTCGGAAGTCGGTCCCTGTGCCACCGCCTGGTGGCGCATGGCCCTGGCCCTGCCGCTCTTCGCGGTGTGGATGCTGGCTGAGCGGCTGGCGCACAGACGCCGGGGCTCAGCGAAGCCACCGACCGCGCGCAGTGGCTTGCTCCTGGCGGGGGTCTTCTTCGCCATCGATCTCAGCTTGTTCCACTGGGGAATCGTCCTCACCACGGTCACCAATAGCACCCTCCTGTCGAACCTCGCTCCGATCTTCGTAACCTTCGGCGCCTGGTGGCTGTTTGGTGAGCGGGTCAGCTGGGGCGCCCGCGCGGCCCTGGTCGTGGCGCTTAGCGGGGCGGCCTTGCTCGTCCTCGGCAAAAGTGAGCGGGATACGTTCAGGCAGGGAGCGCATCCACTACTGGGTGATAGCGTCTCTTTCATTGCCGCCTTCGCCTATGCCGCCTATCAGCTCACCGTCACCCGTGTGCGCCGTCAGGCCTCCACCGCCGAATTCATGTGCTGGAGCTGCCTAGCCTGCGCCGGCCTCGTCGGTCTTGTCGCCCTGCTCTCGGGCGAACGCCTGCTGCCCGTCAGCGCCCGTGGCTGGTGGATCTTGCTGGCCTTGGCGCTCATCGCCCAGGTCATCGGCCAGGGGCTGATCACTTGGGCGCTCAAGCACCTCGCGCAGGCCTTCTCGACCGTCGCCCTGCTGGTGCAGCCGGTGGTTGCCGCCGCCATCGCCTGGCCGCTGTTCGGGGAAGTGCTCACGGTTTCGCAATGCGCAGGCGCGGGAATCCTCCTGCTCGGCATCTGCTGGTCGCGACTGTCCACCTCTCGCACCACCTCTCGCACCACCTCTTGCTCGCCAAGCCCAGCTGCCAAACATCCGGACGTCCTATGAATCCAGCCCTCCGCGTCCTCAAACCGTATCCGATGGCCGAGCTGCAGGCGCGCAAAGCTGCCTTGGTCAAAGCCGGCATGCGGGTGTTTGATTTCGGCACCGGTGATCCGGTCGAGCCCACTCCCGAGTTCATCCCTGCCGCCTTGAAGTCCGCCGTCCCGAGCATCAGCCAGTATCCTTCGGTGGCGGGTACCCCCAGCCTGCGGCAAGCGGCCGCCGGCTACGTTCAGCGGCGCTTTGGGGTGACCCTGGATGCAAACAGCCAGATCCTGCCTTCGGCGGGCAGTAAGGAGGCGATCTTCCATCTCGCCCTGGCGTTCCTTGATCCGGCATCGGCGAAGAAGGCCGTGGTCTTCGGTACTCCCGGATACCCGGTTTACGAATCCGGGGCCTTGTTCGTCGGCGGTGAGAGCCACCCGGTGGTGCTGCAGCGCGAACACGGGTATCGCCTCGAGCTGGAGCGACTGTCCAACGAAGTCCTGGCGCGTACCGCCATCGTCTGGCTCAACTACCCGCACAATCCCACTGGTGCCTGTGTCGATCTCGGCTATTTAGCAGCGCAATTGGCGGTCTGCCAGGCGCACGGCATTCTCCTTGCCAGCGACGAGTGCTATCAAGACCTGTGGTTTGGCGAAGCTGCCAGGCCACCATCGGCCCTGCAGATCGCTGGCCCCGACCTGCGTGGACTGCTTGCCTTCCATTCGTGTTCCAAACGTAGTGGCATGACCGGTTATCGTTCAGGTTTCATTGCCGGAGACGCGACCCTCATCAGCGCCTATCGCGGGTGGCGAGCTCATTTCGGCGTCGGCTCACCGACCTTTACCGAGCAGGCGGCGGCCGCCGCCTGGAATGATGATGCCCATGTTGGGGATCGCCGGGCGATCTTCGCTGCCAAATATCAGCTCTTGGTCGACGGTTTGCGGGCCTTGGGGATCCGCACCCTGCCAAGCCAGGCTGGACTGTACATCTGGGCCGAGGTCCCGGCGAGCGGCGATGCCGATGTGTATGCCGCGCGCTGCCTAGATGCCGGCATCGTCATCAGCCCCGGGGGATTCTTTGGCGCCGGGGCCAACGGCTGGTTTCGCCTGGCCCTGGTTCCGACGCTTGCCGAATGCCAGGCCGCACTCGCCGCTTGGCCGAGATGATCGTCGAGCTGCGCTGAGCAGGTCAGGAGAGCCGGAAGGTCCGCACGGCATCCTCTGGCGAACTGCGGCGGATGCCCGAAATCAGCCCGAATTCGCTATCGGTGGAGACCACCTCGCCCAGACCGGCGGCTCGCATTACTGCCGCATGCAGGGCTACGCGGGTATTGAGCTGTGGATATTCTCGCAGCAGGCCCACGGCATCGAGGACTGTCGTGCGGCTCACCGGCAAGGGGTGAGCGAAGATCCGCGTGGCTAGTTCGACCAGCTCCAGGCTGTGCTGACGCGTCTGCTGCCATGCTGCCGTGTGCAGTAATTCTTGGAGGACCTCAGTGGAAATCTCACCGGCCACGCTGCGCTTGGCGCAGGCCTGTACCAGGCTGCGGCAGGCGCTGATGGTAGCGGGGTCAGCGGTTGCGCCGGCGGCGATCAACAGGACCGTCGTGTCGCAGTAGAGGCGCGCGGTCGTCACCGTCGTCACCGCAGACCTTCGCTGCGAGCCAACATCAGGGACGCGTCGAGATGCTCGCTGTGGATGGTCGCCAGTTCCAGCTGGCAAAGTCGCTCGGCCGCCTGCAGCCGTTGCTCGGCATGGGTCAGGTACCGTTCACGCACGGCTTGGCGGATGAGTTCCCCTAGGGAAATACCCTGACTGGCGGCGATCGCCTCCAATTGCGCGAATTCGCCGGGATCCATTAGAACTTGGACGCGTTTATCGATAGCCATGTTTTGTGTATATGTATGTGTATATGTTAAAAAGCAACTTATCACATATGTATGTGCATATATTTACCGCCAGTGCATTGATGTTGGCAAAGAGCATTCCCTCCGCAGGAGCCGTGAAATCCGCATCAGACAGCTGACTTTTTCAGGGGATTTCACCCCTGGCGAGGCGAAGCAAACTTTCACGATTAGTAAACCGAGACCTCACTCATGACCTCCATCCAGCTCTCGTTTCGCGTCGACTACCAATTCGCCGTGCACCTGACCCGTGATGTGTTCGCCCCCGATAATCAGGTCCTTGCCGATGTGCTGGCCCCGGCGGTCAACGCCCGACCGAGCCGGGCGCTGGTCTTCATCGATGAGCGGGTGGTCGAGGCATTCCCCAACCTGCCGCGGCAGATCCATGCCTGGTTCGGGCTCCATGAAGGACGTGGGATCCGCTTGGCCGCCGCCCCCGAGATCGTCAACGGAGGCGAAACCGCCAAAGGCAGCCTCGCCATCGTCGAGCGGGTAGGCCGTACGTGTTTCGATCTGGGGATCTGCCGGCACAGCTACATCGTCATCATCGGGGGCGGAGCCGTTCTCGATGCGATCGGCTTCGCGGCCTCACTGGTGCATCGCGGAATCCGCCAGATCCGCCTGCCCACCACCACCCTCGCTCAGGGCGATGCCGGACTCGGCATCAAAAACGCCATCAACGCCTTCGGAGCGAAGAATTTCCTCGGTACCTTCACACCCCCGTGGGCGATCATCAACGACAGCCGCTTCCTTGAGGCCCAGGACGAGCGCAGTTGGCGCGCCGGCGTGGCCGAGGCGGTCAAGGTCGCGGCGATCAAGGATCGCGATTTCATGCGCGAATTGGCGGTCTTGGCGCCACGTATCGCGAAGCGCGATCTGCCCGCGATCGAGCGCGTCGTGTTACGTTCGGCCGAACTGCATCTTGACCACATCACCCGAGCCGGTGATCCCTTCGAGCAGGGCAGCTCACGCCCCCTCGACTTCGGTCATTGGTCAGCGCACCGCCTCGAAGGGCTGACCAATCACCGGCTCCTCCACGGCGAGGCGGTGGCCATCGGCGTCGCCCTCGATCTGCTCTATGCGGTCGAGATCTGCCGGATCTCCTCAGCCGAAGCCGATCTCGGACTGGGCATCCTGACCACCGTCGGCTTCCGCCTTTGGGACGAGGTCCTCGATCTTCGCGATGCCAATGGTCGCCGCCTAGTGTATGCCGGTCTCGAGCAGTTTCGAGAACACCTCGGTGGCGAATTGACCTTGGCGATGCCCGACGGTCTCGGCCGGCAGCGCGATATCGTCAGCTTCGACGAGGCCGCCTGCGAACGCGCCATGGGCGTCCTCAAGCGTTGGCAGACCCGCAACCTCGTTCCATTGCCGGACTACGGGCAGGCGCCCAACTGAGCTTGCTCATTCAAGGGATCGGCATCGTTTCGCTCATGGCATCGGCGAGCGTGGTCCGCGACATGACCTCCAGCGAGGCCTGATGGACACCCATCATCAGCCGTCGCGGTCCGCAGGTCTGTTCGTCGGCGCAATCATCGCAGCGAACGTAGGCGGTCAGACTGAGGCACGGAAGCGGCGCCACCGGTCCGTCGATGGTGCGCACGATCGCCAAGACGCTGATGTCCGCAGGGGCCTGCAGCAATTCATGGCCGCCACCTTTGCCGACCTTGCTGCGGATGACGCCGGCCGCCCGCAGCTGGACCAGGATCAGCTCGAGGAACTTGAGCGGGATGTGTTCACATTCGGCGATCAGTGCCGCCGACACCGGTCCCTTGCCGCGTTGCCGGGCCAGGTGCAAGAGGGCCTTCAAGGCGTATTTTGCGCGATGCGTGAGCATCGGCTTCAACCCGTCGTCCGGGGGCGACGGGTGCGCTCGCGTTCGCCGAGATGCCAGGTGTCGGGCAGCAGATAGCTGTTGCCGCCGAGCCGCGCCACGGCCCGTAGGCGTTGCGGATCCGGCAGCCCGTCGGGCAGGGCCACCGCGCTGGCGACGTGCGCCAGGAGGACCTCGAACAGACACAGATGGGTGGCCGGTTCACCAACCGGAATAAGCTGGATAAGGCGGCATTCGAAGGCGATGTCGGCCTGCAATAAGACCCGCCCGCGCACGCGCTCGGCTGGGCGATGCGCCAGGTTCAAGGCCTCGGCCTCGCTGATCTCGGCGGGATATTCGGCGCTGCTCGCATGCATCGCGTCGAGACATTCGCCACGCACCAGATGGATGACCGCCTCGCCGGTGGCGCGGATGTTCGCTAGAGTGTCCTTCTCCGGTTGACGGTGGGCGATGCAGACCTGGACCACCGGCGGATTGGCGGTGACACCGTTGAAGAAGCTGAACGGCGCGAGATTGAGGACCCCAGCCGCACTCAGGCTCGTGATCCACGCGATCGGGCGCGGTACGATGCTGTTGATCAA
>JBILBP010000090.1:0-8528 GCA_044353645.1 Planctomycetota bacterium
GGACGCGCCGACGCGTCCTGATGAGAAGCCCGCCGGACGTCTGATCTTCCGCCGCGTCGGCGGACCGGAGCAGATGCCGGTGATCGTCCCCGCCGTCTGAGGGCGTGCGGGCGCAGCGGCGCGGGTGAAAGCGTCGTTTAGTAGCTCTCTTCGGCGGACGGGAAATTTCCCGTCCGCACGTCGTTGCGGTAGGCCGTAAAAGCATTGCCCATGGTCTCGGCGAGGCTCGCGTAGGTGCGCACGAAACGCGGATGGAACTGGGTGTTCATGCCCAAGACATCGGGCGTCACGAGGATCTGGCCATCGCAGCCGGCGCCGGCGCCGATGCCGATGGTGGGGATGGCGAGCTCGCTGGTGATGCGCCTGGCGAGATCCTGCGGAACCTTCTCCACGACCACGGCAAATGCTCCGACTTCCTGGAGGGCGTGGGCATCGGCGAGGATGCGCTGGGCCTCGTCCTCGGCGGTGCCGCGGGTCTTGTAGGTGCCATAGGCATGGATGCTCTGCGGTTGCAGGCCGATGTGCCCGCAGACCGGGATGCCGGCTTCGACGATGCGCCGGACGATGCCGCGGATGCCGGTACCGCCCTCGAGTTTAACGGCCTCGGCCATGCTTTCCTTCATCAGGCGGATGGCATTGCGCAGCGCATCATCGGCGCCGGTATGATACGAGCCGAAGGGCATGTCGGCGATCACCAGGGCACGTTTCACGCCCTTGGTCACCACCCGCGTGTGGTAAAGCATCTGCTCCATGGTCATCGGCACCGTCGTGTCGTTGCCGGCGAAGACCATCGAGGCGCTGTCGCCGACGAGAATGACGTCGACCCCGGCCTGATCGATCATGCGCGCAGTGAGGTAGTCATAGGCCGTAAGGCACGAGATCTTCTCGCCGGCGAGCTTCATTTCGACAAGTCGCAGGGTGGTCACCTTGCGCGCGGTTTCGGGCTTGTGGGGTTCGGCCATGGGAGCCATTGGAAGGCTGGCGGGCAAATGCTGAAGGCCGAATTGCCCGTGCGTTCGCTGGGCCCGCTACGCGCTGCTTCGGTCTTGAGCCGCCGTCCGCCGTGTTCATGCTCGCTGACATGCGTTCTACGGCACTCCTCCTGCTTTCTCTCGCTGCCGTGGCCCCTGTGGTCGGCCTTACGGGCTGCAAGCTCCGTCGCGATCCGCCGCCGGCCATCGTCGCCGAGCCGCTGAAGCCGGCCACCGGCTGGACGGCAGACCTCACCACCACCGCAACGATGGCCATCGTCGACGCTCTCGCTGCCGATGGCTGGGTGAGTGGCTTCCGTGAAAGTAACGGACGGATGCCGGTGGTTGCCGTCGGCGAGTTCGAAGACCGCAGTCAGGACCATGTGCCGGTCGCTGAAGTGGCCGCCGAGTTCATTCGCCTCCTCGGCACCAGCGATCGGGTGCTTGCCGCCAGCGCCGGGCAAGTCGCCGATGTCACCCTTGGTGGGGTCATCGGCATCCGCCAGACAGGCGCCGACAAGGAATTCACCATCGATGCCCGCCTGAGCGCGCTCAAAACCAGCGAAGTGCTGTGGGTGGCAGGGATTACCCGTCCCTATTCGGCGCCGGTGGCGAGCGCCCCCGCAGTCCCCGCCGCCCAGCAGTGAGGCATTGCGTCTGACGCACTCCCGGGCGTGGCGCTTTTCGCCCGCCTTGCGGGGTGGGGCGCTCTCCCTACGGTCGCGAGTCCTATCCTGGGCACGTGATGACAGGATCTTGCACGGAGTGACGCGCATGCGCATGGTTTTCTCGTTGTGGCGCCTGTCGGCGGCCGTTGTTCTGGCCACCGGGCTGCAGGCTCCTGGCCTCAGCAGTGCTGCGTTTGCCCAAGAAGCGGAAGAAAACGCCCCGGCAGCGGATGCTGGGGCTCCCAGTCAAGAATACCTCGAGGCCAAGGCGCAGCTCGAAGAGATGCTCGCCAAGCGCGATCTGGAAGTCTTCGAAGTCAACTTCGAGCCGTTGACTCTCGATCGGATCGTGATTAAGGATCGCCTCGGTCAGTCCCACGATTTCCAATACCTGGCTTTCCGCGTCCGCAATCAGGTCGGCTCCACCGGCACCCCGGTGTCGCAGTCCAAGGGCTACAACGACGTGCTCACCGCCATGGCGGCCCAGTACGAGCAGGCCAAGGTCACCAAAGAGGGCGGGGTGGGTCTCGCGGTCGAGGCCGGGGATGCCAAGGACGGTATGATCGTTGAGCGCAAAGACGCCCGGACCACGTCGCGGGCCCTGGATCTGAGCGTGCTCGCCTTCGACGAGCACGGCACGCGCATCCGTCTGCTCAATGACGCGAGTGCCGGCGGGGCTCAGGAAAGCTTCAATTTTCCCGATCTCGGTCACCCTGTGCAGAGTACCCCGAATGCACAGGTACGCGACCGCGTCGAGGAGGCCCTGCACCGCAAGCTGCTGACCGTCGACGAGATCCGCGCCCGCAAATTGCTGCCCTATGATGCCGCCAAGCTCACCGAAGAGGGCTGGGCCGAAGGTGAACTGTACGGCGTATTCATCTTCAATCGCCTCTCGGAATACGGCAAGCATCTGACCTTCCAGGTCCGCGGATTGTCGAATAAATTCCGCGAGCGCTGGCCAGCGGTCGAAACCGGGAAGGTCGAGAACTATCTCGATGCACGATTCTTCCGGCGCACCTTCGTGCTGCATTACGAGCACCTCGGCGATGAATTCTATCGCGATCAGGATCGCTACGATCTGCAGCGTGCGTCCTGGGAATGGATCCCGACTTTCCAGCGCAATGCCCAGCGTAAGTTCATTGCCTACTCGCGCTATTGGCTCAACAACGTAACTGCCGCCAACGGCGACTCGCTTAACCAGGCGCTCGAAGATGAATTCTGGCCGGTCTACAACCAGCGACGTGCGGAAGTCGGCGAGAAGCTCCCGGATCTGCAGAGCGAGATCAATGCCATCCCGAAAGCAGCCCCCTGAGTCGTACGGTCATGAGCGTCTCTCCCCAACCCGATCCCGCCCTGGCTCCGGCCGATGTCTACGCCCAGCTCGAGCCCGCGGTGCAGCGCCTGATCGTTGCCGTCGCGACCTTGTACGGCGGCCGGTGGGATGACTGCGCCGAAGACATCCGTCGGCGTCGGGCCGGCCGTCCTTATCTTTATCGACTACAGCTGGGGCTCGACGACGAGCTCGGTTGGTTGCGTCGCCTCGCGGACTATGAAACCGCCCGTGGCGAAACGTTCGCTCTTGCTGCACTGCCTTTGGAGGCTTCCCGGTGAATCCTGTCCGCCGCACTTCTGGTCGCATCGGCCTGTCCTTTTTTCTTCTGAGCGTGGCGCTTGGCACCACCGTGCTGGGCGTCACCGGCTGCGGGGCGCGGGCTCCGGATCCGCTGGCCAAGCTCACGGCGGCTGCCCCGGAAGCCGTGAAGACCACCGGTGCCCAGCGCCTGCTCAAGGACACGCCTTTTGAACGGACCTGGGATCTGGATCTCAAAAAGCCGGTCAGCAATGCCTGGATACTCCCCGAGCTTCCTGAGCTCGTGTTCTTCCAGCTCAAGGAGACCCATGAGCTGGTGGCGGTCGATGCCCTGAGCGGTCATACCCGCTGGGTGTCGATGCCACTCCCGGAAGCCTGCACCCGTCCGCCGAGCATCGCCCACGTGCGCGTGCCCGGTGAGCGCAACGACGTGGCGGTTTACGACGATCGTCTCTACTTGATCGTCCAGGATGTGCTGTTCACCTTCGATGTCGGCAGCGGCCAGTTGATCTGGCGTTATGAACTACCGTTCTCGCCGTCTTCGACACCGACGCCGGTGGGCGTCGACTCAGCCCTGCGCGTTTTCATCGGTGATTGGGCGGGTCGCTTGAAGGTCGTCTCCTATGAGATGAATCGTAATTTCCCCTTTATCGCCTGGCAGCAGAACATCAGCGCCACCATTACCGCTCCGGTCATCGAGTACGACGGCCTGGTGTATGCCAACGACGGGGTGGGGCTCGTCCACGCCTACAGGCTCGATGGTCAGAATGTCTGGAATTTCAAGGCTGGCGGGCGCATGGACGGCGCCGGTGTGGTTCGTGACCGGGTGCTCTTCGTCGGTACCGCCGATCGCATTCTTTACGCCATCAATCGCCTGACCGGTGAAAAGCTCGGACAGGTGAACCTCAATGCGCCGCTGACGCGGGCACCATTTGTCTTTGCCGACGATAATGAGCGGGTCTACACCTGGGTCGCCCCTGATCACGGCGAACGCAGCGGCCTGTATGCATTCGTCGCGCAGAACGACACCGTGCCGTTCACGGACCTCAGCCGTCATCCGCTGGAAGTCGTGCGCATGGGTTCTGCCTGGCACCTGCCCGCGGTTGATCGCTTGGTGTGTTCGACTCCCGGACATCTCTACCTGACGGCTGGTGAATCCACCCTGGTGCAGGCGGTCGAGCGGGCTACGGGTACCATCGAATGGACCTGGGACATCGCCCTCGAGCGCGCTGCCGAGCGCCGTACTGCCGGGGTCACCCTGCGTGATGCGCGTACTCCGCTGAAGCTCGTCGAGTATGTCGATCCTGCGGAAATGAATCGCTCGATCTTCGCTATCGATGGAGATGGCGTCGTCGTCGCGTATCGCTTCTTCGGGTACATTCCGCCGAGCGCGAGTAAGGCTCAGACAGCGCCTGAGCTGCCGGTGAACAAGGCGAAGGCCGAAGAGGCGGTTCCCGTTCCTGCTCCCTGAGCCGCCATCATCGCGCAGGCACACGGTCGAGATCCCGGATCTCGACCGTGTGCATTTACGCCTTCGCGGACAGGGCCGCAGCCATCTTCTGGGCGGTGATTCCCCAATGGCTGGCCTGCCACAGGACCTTGCCACCGTTGACCAGGAACAGCTGCGGGCTCTGGTGGACATAGGCCAGTCGCGTCGCCAGCCAATTGGACACCGGGCGCGCTTCTTGGACTACGACCAAGCCCACGGGCAGGTCGCCGGTGCCGGTGCCGGTGTCGGAGTCGGTGAATGCGCTTACTTCCTCGAAGGCCGCGGTGCTCACCGGGCAGGTCGAGCTATGTTTGAAGATCCACCGCGGTCCGGCTTGGCCGAGGAAGGCTTCAGCTTGGTCGAGGTTGGCGAGTGGGGTCATGGTTTGGGTTTCGTTGTCGGGGTGTCGCGTTGTAGGGAGAAATCGATGCCGCCGATGATGCCGCTGGCGCGGAACGAACGGCCCAGCGAGACATCGGCATTGAGTGGCAGGAAGTGCCCGGAAAGACGCTCGATCTGGCCCAGGGCCAAAGCCGCGGTGCACGTCACCGCGCCCTCGCCGATAACCGCCCCGGTGGGCAGGCCGATCTGCTGGTTGACCCAGGCGAGATTGGCGTGATCGACCAGGCCGTTCACCGTGCCATCGCCTTCCTCGTTGATCGAGCCGTCGAATTGCGCGCTGTAGCCATCGGTCAACGGGCTACCGGCAGGATCGGCAGCGCGCACGAGTAATTCCTTGAGGGTGAGCAGGCCCGGGGTCGTGGCAGAGGTCGCGCGGGCTTCTGCGACGAGGGTGAAGATCGGGGTGTGCACGGCGAGGTTGAGCCAATCGCCGGGCAAACGCAGGCGTCCGCTCAGCAACTGACCGCCGACCTTGGCGGTCAGCAATCCACCGCCAGGGTCAGGTTGCCAGCGCAGCACGCCTTTGAGCTGGGTACGCATGCCGGAGAGGAGGTCGCGCCGCTCGAAGCTCACCTCATTACGGTCGAACAACGCCCGGCTGATGTCCAGGTTCAACTGGCCGTCGGCGGCCCGCGTGTAGCGCAGATCGACTTCCAGGACCCCGGTGATGGTCGGCACGCGCGTCGGACCATGCAGGCGGGCGAGCAGGGCATCAATGGTCTGCAGGCGCAGGACCGCACTGCCCTCGGTGGCGGTGCCGGTGATGGTGGCGGTGCCGATCTGCTCGCTGGCGCTCAACGGCAAGGCGATGTCGAGGTGGAGTTGGCCGTTGTCCTGAGGGGTCGCGGTCAGCCGCCCGGTGAGCGGTCCGATCGACCATCCGCCATAGGTCAGCCGAGCCTGGTTGACGCTCACTTGCAAGCTACGCAAGGGCGGTGCTGCGAGACCGGCCTCGGCATCGACGGCGAGGTTGACCGTGGTCGCCTGTCCGCCGCCGATGAGCAGCCCGGTGGGCATGTTCGATTGCGCCAAGGTCAGCGGCAGATTCGTACCGCTGAGGCGCAACGGGGTTCCTTCACTCCATTCGGCGACGATCGTCGAGGCGTTCTGTTCGGCATTATCGAGTTGGATGCGGGTGCTGTTGTCATTGATCGTATGGGCGATCTTGAGCCGTGGCGTCTGCTTGATCAGGGCCTCGATCGGCAGGCTCGCGGGCAAGCGCAGGCCCGGTCCGGGCGACCAGCGCAGGGTTTCCAGGGTGACGGTATTTGAACGCAGGTTGATCACCAGGTTGCCGCCATTGACCCGCCCCAGGGCGGGGTCGTCATAGCTGCCGATGGCGACGGCGATGCGATTGGCATCGGCATCGAGCTGTCCGGTGAAGCTGCCGGGGCGCCCAGCCAGATCGCTCCAGCGGGTCTTGACGGGGACGCTGTAATGGAGCACTCCGAGGTCGCGGATGACCGTGCTGCCGCTGGCTTCGATGCGCGCCGGCAGCCAGCGCCGCAGGCCGGCCGGGGTCTTCGGTAAGAGGCCGATGGCGGTGACGGCGTCGAGGGCTTCCGGCAAGGGGCCTTCGGCTTCGAGGAGGTCGACGATGATGCGTTTGTTCCGAGGAATTCCCGGGGTTGCCGGGCCCAGAGCGCGTCCGGCGATGTGTACCTTGGCCATCTTCCCACCGCTGCCGATGCGTGTTCCGCCATCAATTTCAAACAGCGAGCCGATGACGTGGCCCCTGGCGAAGGACTCGCTCAGTCGCAGGCCGGACGCGAACTCGACGTCGCCGTCGGCATCGAGATCCCAACTCTGCGGCGGATTCGATGGCTTCACCTTGTCACTGGCGTCAATGATGCGCGTTAGCAGGTCGAACGTCTCTCGATTGAGATAGACCTTCACGCCACGCAGGCGCAGGCTCGTCAGTTGGCGGTTGAAGACATCGATCTTGGCGTCGATCTCGGCGATCCGTGCCAATGGTTGTGAGAAACCTTCGCTGATCACGACATTGGTCAGATGGACCTGGTCGGCGGCAGAGAAGTGCATGCTGCCGATCGTCAGACGTCCGGGCATGACCTTGGCGTATTCCAGGGTGAGCAGCTGCGCGAATTTACCGGTGGTGGTATAGTACACTGCCAAGCTGGCGAGTACCAAGGGCACTCCCAGGATTACCAGCGTCACGGTGAGCCGAATACGCCATTTCTTGGTCATCGCCGGCAAGCCTAGGAACGACTCGCCCGGAGGCTAGTCAGGGGCCATCCTCGGGCACCTATTTCCGATAGGCTCCAGGAGGCGCTCCTCGGGGCGCGGGCGACTCGCCCGCTCCCCCGGAATCGAGCCGACCAAATCTATTCCCGACAGGCTCCTAGCCTAATTGGCGGAAGCGCATAGTGTATTAACCATGTTTGATTGGTTCCACCAACTCACCGACCCGGCCGGCTTGCGGAATCTGCTCCAAGGAGCAGGGCTCTTGCTGCTGGTAATCATCATCTTCGCCGAGACCGGGCTGCTGGTGGGATTCTTCCTGCCGGGAGACAGCTTGCTGCTGACGGCGGGTGTGCTCTGCGCCCTCGATCCCACCACTACGGTGCCCGGGCCGCCGGTGTTGGATCTGCTGACCACCGGTGTGAGCCTGAGCTTGGCGGCGATTTTCGGTGATTGGCTGAACTTCAGCCTCGGGAAGTGGACCGGCGCGAGGATCTGGGACCGTCCTGACGGGCGTTTCTACAAGCGCGCCTATCTGCTCGAGGCCGAAGAGTTCTATCGTCGGTGGGGCGGCTGGGCCATCGCTGGCGGACGTTTCGTGCCGATCGTGCGCACCTTCGTGCCATTCGTGGCCGGCATGGCCCGCATGAATTACGCTCAATTCGCCTTCTGGAACGTGACCGGCGCCCTCGTGTGGGTGTGGAGCATGCTGCTGCTGGGTTGGAAGCTGGGGCAGAATGAAGTCATGCGCGCGAATCTGCACTACCTTGTCCTGGCGATCGTCGCCGTCTCTTTTGTGCCGGTCGTCATCGGCGCTATCCGCCGTTGGCGGCAAGGTCCGAAGGTTTTTTGAAAAACCGTTGGCGCAAGGGGTCGCTCCGTAAGCTCGACTCGCTTCCTGCGTCTCCCATTTGCGTCTCCTGCTTTCAGCGGATATTTTTCTCACGTGACCTCTTCTGTCCCGATGCTGTCGTTCTCAGCCGTCTCATTCGCTTATCGCGGTGATTGGCTGCAGAAGATTCAGGCCCTTAGCGAGGTGACCCTGACTGTCCCTGCGGGCTCGGCCTATGGTTTCCTGGGCGCCAATGGCGCCGGTAAATCGACCAGCATCAAATTGTTGATGGGGCTGCTCCATGGGCATCGTGGAACGATCCAGCTCTTTGGTCAGCCGATCGGCAAACCGTCTTTGCGTACGCGCCTGGGCTACC
>JBILBP010000091.1:0-8428 GCA_044353645.1 Planctomycetota bacterium
ATGATCAGGTCGTCGCGCTGCTGGCGGCGACTCTCGCAGCGACTCACGCAGCGACTCACGCAGCGACTCACGCAGCGACTCACGCAGCGGCCCCGGCGGCGCGCGCGGCCCTCGCCCGGCAATGGCAGGACCTGCTCGCCGATGATCATCTGTTGGTCAAGCGCGCCCAGGCGGTGGCTCTCGCTCCCGCCGATGAAGCGGCGTACACCGCCCTCATCGCCCACATCCGCGAACACCACCAGCTCGATCGGCGCCTGATCCGCAACCGCCGCCAGGTGCTCGCGCGCTTGGCCGAGGAGAGCGGTATCCGGACCTTCGCCCCGACCACCCGCAGCTGCGAAACGGTGACCTACAAGCCCGACGCCAGCGAAGCCGCGGTGCGCGTGGCGATGGCCGCCTACCGCGCGGCCCTGGTAGGTGCCGACGACGGCGCCGGGATCCCGCCGCGGCTGGCGCATTGGCTGGTGCAGGTCGAACTGGCCATGGCGGCGCATCCCTCGGTGCTCGAGCGCCTCTTGGCGATGCGCGCCACGGTGTTGTCGAATCCGGAAGAATTCTCGGAATACACGCTGCGCGCCCGCCCCGGAGAGACCCTCGCCCAGGTCCTGCGCTCGGATCTGTCCGAGAACGAGATCGCCAGTCACGTTGCGATCAGCGCCGCCTGCCATTGCGATCGCCCCGGTGAAGCGCCGGCGTTGGCGAGCTTGCGCAAGGCCGTGGGTGCGTGGTTGACCCAGGCTAAGCGCAAGCCCACCGCCCGCCTGCTGGCGTTGATGGCGCGGCTGAAGACCTTTTGGATCGACCATCCGCAGGAGAAAGTCCTGGTTTTCACCACTCACGCCTTGGCCGTCGAGCCGCTCGCGGAAGCCTTGCGCGAGGCCTTCGGCGAGTCGTCGGTCGAGACTTTCGGCGCCCATCAGGACACCGTCGTGCGCGAGGAGTCGGCGCGGCGCTTCCAGATCGATGATCGCTGCCCGTTGATGGTCTGCGATCCGCTCGGCGGTGAAGGCCGCAACTTCCAGTTCGTCTCGGTGGTCGCGCACCACGACCTGCCGTGGTCGGTGGCCGCCGCCGAACAGCGCGTGGGCCGCGTTGATCGTCTCGGTCGCGATGGCGACATCCCCAGCTGGCTGTTGGCGCCCATCGATCAGCAGGCCATCGATGCCGCCTGGGGCGAGCTCCTGGCGGCGGCGGTAGGGGTGTTCACGGCCTCGTCCTCGGGTCTCGAATTCGTCTCCGACGCCATCGAGACCCTGGCCGTGGTCGCCGCCCTGCGTGGCGGTGGCGCCGGTCTGCGCGCGGCTATTCCGCAGGCGGTGGCGCTGGTCGCCGCCGAACGCGATGCCCGTGATCGTCAGGAAGACGAATGCTTCCATGCCGATGCCGCGGCCTTCGCCGCTGCCGGTCGCGATAGCCTGGCCCTGACCAGCGCTGCGCCGCCGGCGGGGGCGCTGGCGCGGTGGATCCGCGGCCTCGGCGGCGAAGCCCGCCGCGAAGAAGAGGCCCCGCGCGCCTGGCGCCTGCGCACCCGCTACGGTGATCAGCCGGTGATCGGCGTCTTCGATCGCGAGGTCGCACTCTCCCAGCCGCGGTTCGCCTTCCTGGGCATCGGCAATCAGCTCGTCGATCGCCTGGTGGACGACGCCGCCAGCGCCCGCTGGTGCCGCGCCAGCGCCTGGCGCCGGCCGCGCGCCACTCTCCCGGCTTGGGCGGGTATCCGCGCGGTCTACGTCCTGACCCCCGACTTCGCACCGATCATCGCCGCCGGCCTGCGCCTCGAAGTCGTGCGCCGGTTGTTCATCGCCGCCCCGCCCAGGCGCCTGCTGGTCTGTGCCGACGAAGTCCGCGGCGAGGTGCTGGCGGATCCGGACCTACTCGCCCTGCTGACTCCGGCTTTTTCCGCCAAGGGTGGAGACGCGGCCCTCAGCTCGACCACCAATCGCGAGGTCTGGACCAAGCCCTTGCTCGCCGGCCAGCCGGAGAAGTTCACGCAGTGGCAGGACGGCGTCAGGCGCGCGGCGACGGCGGCCAGCGCGCACATCCATGCCCGCGTGCAGGCCGATCGCGCTCTGGCGCGCGCCGCCCTCGATACCCGGCTCGATGCCGGCCTGGAAGCGATCCGCTCCGCTGCCGCCGCCACGACTGCCCGCCTCGGGCCGGCCCATGCCGACACCCGCAACGCCCAGCTCGAGGCCGGCGAGGAGGAACGTCAGGTGCTGGCCCTGCGCGCGGCGGTCGACGGCGCGACCTGGGAACTCGAAGGGCTGTCGTACGTGATGCTGGTGTAGCGGAGGGGTGATCGATGTCGCTGCTGGGGACGCGGGCGACTCGCCCGCGATTCAGGCGACCTCGAACGCGGGCGACTCGCCCGCGCCTGCGGATTTTGCTCGTCAGTCGTAATGCTTGCCCGTACGGGTCGTTTCGTACCGTGTCCGGCCCTTACATTTCTGCTTATCCCATAGCCCGAGTTGTCATCATGGCCGATCGTCCGTTCACTACCGCTGAGATCCGCAACGCCTACCTGACCTTCTTTGCTGCTAAGGGGTGTGTTCGTTATCCGAGCTCGCCGCTGGTCCCGGAAAACGACCCCACGACCCTCTTTACGGTCGCCGGCATGGCCCAGTTCAAGGACATGTTCCTGGGTCGCGGCTCGCATCCCTTCACGCGCGCGACCACCGCCCAGAAATGCATCCGCACCAACGACATCATGAATGTCGGGCGGACCGCTCGTCACCACACGTTCTTCGAGATGCTCGGCAATTTCTCGTTCAACGACTACTTCAAGCGTGAAACCATCCAATGGGCTTGGGAGTTCCTGACCCAGGTACTGAAGATCGATGCCGAGCGCCTGTCGATCTCGGTGCACCGGATCGACGACGAGGCCTATCGCATCTGGCGCGACGAGATCGGCATCCCCGAGAACCGCATCTTCAAGCTTGGCGACGCCGACAACTTCTGGCCGGCCAACGCCCCCAGCGAAGGTCCGGAAGGTCCGGG
The DNA here is from genome assembly GCA_044353645.1 of Planctomycetota bacterium. Lineage (GTDB taxonomy): Bacteria > Planctomycetota > UBA11346 > UBA11346 > UBA11346 > CAIUVD01. The sequence goes on from JBILBP010000091.1 coordinate 2,998, forward strand.
CGGCTGCTGCAGCGAGATCTTCTACGATCATCGCATCAACAACGATCCCAACGACAACCTGACCTCGTCGACAGGGCGCTTCGTCGAGATCTGGAACCTCGTCTTCCCGCAGTTCAACGTGCGCAAGCCGCACGCCGATGGCAGCCCCAACCTCGAGAACCTCGGGCGCACCAACATCGACACCGGCTCGGGCCTCGAGCGCATCGCCGCGGTCATGCAGGGGGTCTATAACAATTTCGATATCGACATCTTCCAGACCATCATCCACAAGGTCTGCCAGGTTTCGGGCACGACCTATGATAAGTCCGCCGTCTTGGGCGCGAAGACCGCCGCTGCCGAGCACAATGCGCTGATCCGCCGCATCGCCGACCACGTCCGGGCGGTGACCTTCTGCATCGCCGACGGCGCCCTTCCCGGGCCCGGTGATCGCGGCTACATCGTGCGTCGCCTGATCCGCCGCGCGACCCTCGACCTCGACAAGCTCGGCGTACACGACGCGCAGCTCTACAACATCGTCCCGGCGGTGATCGCGGCCATGGGCGAGGACTACCCCGAGATCGTCAAGCGCCAGGAGCTCGCACGCGAGACCTTCAAGGCCGAGGAGCAGCTCTTCCGACGCACTCTTTCGAAGGGCCTGGAACTGTTCCAGCGCTCGCTCGAACGCCAGCGCGGAGCCCAGGAAGGCCAGACGGTGTTCAACGGCGATGACGCTTTCGAGCTCGTCGCCACCCACGGTTTCCCGCGCGAAGTCATCGCCGAGCTGGCCCAGGCCGAGGGCCTGACCCTCGATGAGGCGCGCTTCAAGGAACGCTGGGAGGTCCATCAGAAGGTCTCGAACTCGAAGAGCATCGAGGTCTTCACCAGCACCGCTCTGCAGGAAGCCAAGCCGCGTCTGGGGGCGACTCCGTTCACCGGCTATCAGCAGCTCACGGCGACCACGGCCATCACCTTGCTTGAGCTTGAAGGCCAAGAGGTCGCGTCCGCGCCGACGGGGGCGAAGGTCCGTTTCGCGCTGCGCGAGACGCCTTTCTATGCCGAGTCCGGCGGCCAAGTGGGCGACGTCGGTCTGGTCGAGGGCGCGGATTTTCGTATCCGCGTCAGCGATACGCAGAAAGACGAGGGCTTGGTCATCCACCAGGGTGAAGTCGTCAGCGGCCAGGCCGTGAGCGGCCCGGTTACCGCCAGTGTCGATCACGCGGTGCGTGCCGCCACCACCCGGCATCACAGCGTGACGCATCTCCTGCATAGCGCCCTGCACCGCGTCCTCGGCGATCACGTCGAGCAGCAGGGCAGCAAGGTCTCGCCGACCGAACTGCGTTTCGATTTCAACAATCCCAGTGCGCCGAGCCGTGAGCAGCTGGCGACGGTCGAGCAATGGGTCGCCAGCCAGATCGCCGCCGCGCATGCGGTCGAGATCCGCAACCTGCCCATCGAGCAGGCCCGGCAGCTCGGGGCCAAGGCTCAGTTCGGCGAGAAATACGGTGCCGAGGTGCGCGTCGTGACCATCGGCAGCAGCGCCGTGTCGCAGGAGTTCTGCGGTGGTTGCCACGTCAGCAACACCGGCGACATCGCTGCTTTCCGTATCATTGCCGAGGGCGCCAGCTCGGCCGGCATCCGCCGCATCGTCGCCGTCGCCGGCGAGCGGGCGCTGGGCATCGCCCGCGAAGAGTCGGAGGTCGCCGCCGCCGTCGCCAAGAGCCTAGGCATGACCGCGGTCGTCGACGTGCGCGTGGTCGATGAATTGGCGCGGACCTTCAAGTCCACGCTCAAGGAGGTCCCAGCGCGGGTGCAGAAGCTCGTCGACGAGGCCGAAAGTCTTGCCCTACGCGTCGCTGCCACTCGTACCAGCCTCACCAGCGTCAGCGGTGATCTGCTGGCGGGGGTTAACGCCTTGCACGAAGATCTCAAGCGTCTGCAGAAGATCGCCGAGCAGCAGGCGGCGCAGGCCGCCGCCGGGGCTGCCGACCGCCTGCTGGCGCAGGCGGTGGAGGTCGCCGGCGTCAGGGTTTTGGCGGCGCAGCTCGATGGTCTGGACGGCAAAGGCCTGCGCACCCTCGCTGAAACCTTGCAGGGCAAGGCGCCCGGCGTGGTTGTCCTGGGCTCGGCCCTCGAAGGCAAGGCGGGCCTGGTGGTCGCGGTCAGCAAAGAAGCGGTGGCCAAGGGCCTCAGCGCCGGGGCCCTGATCGGGGTGCTGGCGGCCAAGGTCGGCGGCAAGGGCGGCGGAAAACCTGATTTCGCCCAGGCTGGCGGTAGCGATGCCGCGGGTGTGCCAGCGGCGATCGCCGCCGTCCGGCCTTTGATCGAACAAGCACTGGCGTCGGCCCGCGCCAGTCGCTAAACAGCTCTCCAACACGATGGCCAAGCGACCGGACAAATCACCAGGTGATAAACCAGCCGATAAGAGCGGCGATAAAAGTCCCGAACGCTCGGCGACCGAGCGTCACGGATCCGATCGGCTGACCAAGTCCGCGAGTCGCTCCGAGTCCGGTACCGACACCTATCACCGGCGTCGTAAATCGGTGTTCAAAGGCATCCCCGTGGTGCCCGGCATCGCCATCGGCACGGTGCGCCTGAAGTTCCGCCAGACTCAGGTCCTTTCTGATCGGGTACTCTCCGAAGATGAGGTGCCGCGTGAATTCGAGCGCCTCAACGAGGCGATTCGTCTTTCGAAAGAGCAGTTGCTGAGTGACCGTGCCAAGGTTGCCACCGAGATCGGCGAAGTCGAAGCGATGATCTTCGACGCGCACCTCGCGATCCTCGAGGATCCGGGCTTCCTAAAGAAGGTCCGTCAGCAGGTGACCAAGGATTTCAAGCCGGTCGAGGTCGTGGTCGGTTCGACGGTAGAGAACTACTACCGCACCCTATCGATGGTCAAAGACGAGCATATCCGCGAGCGCGCCGCGGATATCCGCGACGTCGGCCGGCGCCTGCTTGAGAATCTGGCGAGCATGCATCGCCCCGATGACTACCAGCCGAGTGCCGAGACCGGCAACGAGGATGACATCATCTTCGCCGCCGAGCTGTTGCCCTCGGACCTCGTGACCTTGGAACGTCGTCACTGCCAGGCGGTGATCTGCGAGCTGGGCTCGGATCGCGGGCATGCGGCAGTGATGCTGCGTGCGATGAGCGTGCCGGCGGTGATGGGTGTGTCCGGTCTTGGCGACAGCCTGGTCGACGGCGACACGGTGATCGTCGACGGCTCGACCGGGCAGGTGCTGGTCAATCCCAAGCGCGACGTCATCGAATCCTTTGAGAAGACCAAGGCCGAGTTCGAGGCCTATAAGACCGTCCTCCAGAGCGAGGTCGACCTTCCGGCGGTGACCACCGACGGCCATGAGATCCAGCTGCTGGCGAACGTCAGCAAGCATTCCGAGATCGACCTCGCCAAGCTTTACAACGTCGATGGCATCGGGCTCTATCGCAGCGAATTCCACCTCATGGTCGGGAGCAGCTTCCCCGACGAGGAGGAGCAGTACTGGATCTACCGCGAGGCGGTGCAGAAGATGGGCGGACAGCCGATCACCATCCGCACCATGGACCTTGGCTCGGACAAGAAGCTGCCCTACATCAAAATGAGCGACGAGGACACCCACGTTCTCGGTCGGCGCTCGATCCGCCTGATCTCGGATCTCGAAGAATACCAACTCATCCAGCTGCGCGCCATCCTGCGCGCCAGTGCGCATGGCAAGCTGCGCCTGATGTTCCCCTTCATCACCAGTCTCGAAGACATCCGTCTGGCCAAGCGCATGGTGCGCACCGCCCGTCGCGATCTCGAGCTGGCTGGCCATGCCTTCGATCCCGAACTGCCCATCGGCATGATGGTCGAAGTCCCGGCGGCGGCGCTGTCGCTCGACAAGTACATCCGCGAGGTCTCGTTCTTCTCGGTGGGAACCAACGATCTGACGCAGTACGTGTGCGCCGCCGATCGCAACCACCCGGACGTCGCGCCTTGGTACAAGGGCCACAATCCAGGGATGCTGCAGATCCTCAAGATCATCGTCGACACCGCCAATGCTCACAATGCCGATCTGACGGTCTGCGGTGAAATGGCCGGTGATCCGTTCTATACCCTGTTCCTGCTCGGCATCGGGGTCAAAAAACTCTCGATGTCGGCGCCGCAGGTGCCGCTGGTGAAGAAGATCATCCGTTCGGTACATCTCACCGGGGCGCAGAATCTCGCCCGGCGAGCGCTGATGCTGACCTCCACCGGCCAGATCCGCGAAAGCTTCGCGACCTCGGTCGAGCAGATCCTCGGTCGCAACCTTGGCGGCTGGCGGCGCACCGAGGCCGAGTAGTCTGCCGGTAGGCCACGCCAACTCGAAACTTGTAAGTTGAAGCGGCGATCTTCAATCTCACCTGCTATGACCGACCTTCGCACTTCCGCCCTCGTGGCTTTCTTCAACGCTACTTTCGGCCAGAAACATGCTCTCGGCGTGCGGGCTCCGGGGCGAGTCAATCTCATCGGTGAACACACCGATTATAATGACGGTTTCTGCCTGCCGATGGCCATCGAGCGCGATGTCCGGGTGCTGATCGGCAGACGTCACGATCGCACCATCCGCGTCGCCTCGATGGAACAGGCCGGCATCGTCACCTTCACCCTTTCGGCGGTCATCCCCAAGGCTACCGAGCGCGAGCAGCATTGGGCCGACTACGTCAAAGGCTGCGCCCAAGTGTTGCTGGCCGCCGGCGTGCCGCTGGTCGGTTGCGACCTTGCCTTGACTGGCGATGTACCCTTGGGTTCGGGACTGAGTTCCAGTGCCGCCCTCGAAGTCGCGGTGATCCATGCGTTGCTGGCGGCGGCGGGTACGACCTTGTCGGGCGCGGAGATCGCAACCCTCGGACAACGCGCAGAAAACGCCTACGTCGGCACCAATTGCGGGATCCTCGATCAGCTGTCCTCGGCCTGCGGGGTACTCGGTCAGCCGATGCTGATGGATTGCCGGACGCTCGCTTTGACGCCGGCACCATTGCCGGCCGGGGTCGCGGTGGTCATTGCCGACACCGGTAAACGCCGGGGCCTGGTGGACAGTGCGTACAATGAGCGCCGCCAGCAATGCGAGGCTGGTGCCCGGGCTCTCGGGGTCAGTCATCTGCGAGATGTCTCGTTGCATGGTCTATGGCAGGCCGCGCAGGTCGGGAAATTGGATCCGCAGGCCTTGCGCCGATGCGAGCACGTGGTCGCCGAAAACGGACGTACGCAGGCGGCTTTCGCCTGTTTGCAGGCCGGCGACGCGGTGGCTTTCGGTCAGCTCATGGATCAGAGCCATGCTGATCTGCGCGATAAATTCGAGGTCACTTGCCCCGAACTCGACACCATGGTGGCGATCGCCCGCAGCCTGCCGGGCTGCCTCGGCAGCCGCATGACCGGGGCGGGCTTCGGTGGCTGTACGGTAAGTCTCGTCAGTGACGACCAGGTGGCGGCGTTCGT